>CAMATV010000064.1 GCA_945861235.1 Opitutus sp. GAS368 | reverse complement strand
CCATGCTCAAACGCCCCGAGGCCACCGGAGCCCTGCTCGATGCCGTGAAGGCTGGCAGCATCGACCGCGCGATTTTCGCACCTGGCGATGTCGCCCGTCTGCGCTCGCATCCGAACAAACAGATCGCCAAACGCGCGAACGACCTCTTCAAGGTCAACAACGCCGCGAAGGACGCCATCATCGCCAAACTCGTGCCGGAGGTCGAGAAGCCCGGAAATGCCGCGCAGGGCAAAATGCTCTTCACCGCCGCCTGCGCCATCTGCCACAAGCTCGGCGACGTCGGTCTCCGTGACGTCGGCCCTCCCCTCGCCGGCATCGGCGCCCACGCGCCCGCTGATTTGCTCACCGCGATCGTCGACCCCAATCGCCAGGTGGAACCGAATTTCTGGCAATGGAACATCACCACGAAAAAAGGTGAGACGTTTTCTGGCGTGATCGTTTCCGAAACAACCGCCGCGC
This sequence comes from Opitutus sp. GAS368, assembly GCA_945861235.1. Lineage (GTDB taxonomy): Bacteria > Verrucomicrobiota > Verrucomicrobiia > Opitutales > Opitutaceae > GAS368. The sequence continues at coordinate 10,953 of CAMATV010000064.1, read as the reverse complement.
TCATCGTGCGCAACCAAGGCGGCGACACCGAAGTCAAAACCGCCGACATCACGACGCGCGAAAACACCCGCCGCTCGCTGATGCCCGAAGGCTTCGAAAATCTCGGCGCCGCCGGTCTCCGCGACATCATCGCCTACCTCGCCGCCAACTCGAAACCCGCCACGCCGTCCGTGGCCACCGCCGCTCCCGCCGCCCTTACCGACCTCACTCCCAAAGCCGGCGGCCGCGGCGATGCGATGCTCCCCGAAACCACGCCTGTCGTCTGGGAACCCGGCAAGACCCGCGTCCTGATCATCGGCGGCGGGAGCTCGCACAAGTTCGGCGAATTCTTCGGCAAGGCTGACAGCGCCATTCTCCGCGCCGCCGGCTACACGGTGAACTACACCGAAGACCGCGACCAAGCGGCCACCGAACTCGCCGGCGCCGACGTCGCCGTCATCAGCGTGAATCGGAAATTCTTCGACACCCCCGCCTACCGCAAAGCGCTCTTCGCCTTCGCCGCCGCCGGCAAAGGCATCGTGATGCACCACCCCGGCACGTGGTACGGCTTCGCCGAGTGGCCCGAGCTCAACGCCCAGATCGTCGGCGGCGGCGCCCGCGGCCACGACAAGATCGCCAAATATTCCGTCAACGCCCTGCAACCCGCGCACCCGATCATGAAAAACGTGCCCGCGAGTTTCGAAGTCGAAGACGAACTCTACTACATCAACGCCGAGCCCGAAAAAATCCCACCCGGCACCTCGCCCATCGACGTCCTCGCCGAAACTTCGCCCTCACTCAAATTCACGAAACCGCACCCCGTCGTCTGGACCACGAAACACCCCACGGCCCGCATCGTCGGCCTGACCATCGGCCACGACGGCCGCGTCCACGACCTCGCCCCCTTCAAAACCCTCCTCACGAACGCCGTGAAATGGGCGGCGCAAAAATGAACTGCCGTGGATCGTGTAGCCCTGCTCGTGAGAGCAGGGACGGTCGGTAGGCACTGCGCAAAATCATCCCGCCGCTCACGAGGCGGGCTACATCGATCCCCATTCACCGCTGCCCGGGACCATCGCCGTCCTCGGTACCCTCGATAGCAAAGGCCCCAAAAACGCCTTCATCGCCGACCTCCTCCGGCGCGCGGGCCACCCCCCGCTCCTGATCGACGTCGGCAGCCTCGATTCGCCCCACGAGCGGCCCTCCGTCGGCGTTCTCCTCTGCGCCACAAAAAACACCGAGGTTGTCGAATACGTGCTCGCCCGCGCCGCCTCGCCCGCTCTGATCGCCGACTACAAAACCCGCCTGCCCGACCCTGCCATCCTCGGCCGCAAACTCCACGAATTCTACTCCCTCACCCACGCCCCGCGGTGATTCGCCGATCAGGCGATTCTCGCCTTCCTGGAAATTAGCGTAGGTTGACGTTCCACAAAAAAACTCCCCACGCCCTCTCTCCGTCTTTCTCTTTCCCCGCCCCCCGTCTTCCGGACGCTCGCCTCCACCACCGCCCTGCGCCGCGCCAGCCCCGTCGACCTTCGACGGCTAAACCCTCACCGATTGGGCCAAAACAGGGGACAAGAACGCTCCTTCATCGCGACGACACACCCGCATCGCGCCGCGCGTTGCACCCAATAAAGGCCGTTGAAACGCGGCGGCGGCGAAGACGCACCGGGAAAATCACTCGCGGTTTTTTCCCTTCAGATTGTTGGGATCGTAGGCGGCGTTGAGGGTGGGCATCTGGGCGTTAGTCGCGGCACGGTGGGCGGCGAGCATCGCGAGGAGATTCGCAACGCGCGCGGGATCGGAGGCCGCGAGGTTTTTCGTTTCGCCGGGATCGGTGCGGAGATTGTAGAGCTCGGGCGCGCGGCCCGTTTTCGCGACGGTGTGCTCGAAATACTCGACGAGCTTCCAATCGCCCGCACGCACGGCGCCCGCCGGCCCGCCGTCACCGGCAGAGTGATAATGCGGGTAGTGCCAGAAGATCGCGGGGCGCGCCGGTGCGGGGCCGCCGCGCAGGTGCGGCGCGAGGCTCACGCCATCAACGACGGCCGACGCGGCGACGGATTTCCCGGTGAGTTCGAGCAACGTGGGGAAGAAATCCACGGTGGAGGTGGGCGCGCCACTCACCCGGCCGGCGGTGATGACACCGGGCCAGCGGATGAGGAGTGGGACACGAATACCGCCTTCGTGGAGCTGGGCCTTGCCGCCACGGTGCGGGGTCTGCGCGGCGTCGCCGAGCAGGCCGCCATTGTCGCCGTTGAAAATCACGACCGTGTTTTCGCGGAGCCCGAGCGCGTCGATCTTGGCGAGAATGCGGCCGATGCTGTCATCGAATTGCTCCATCATGGCGGCGATGATCGGGTTATTTTCAGGCCGATCGGAGCCAGGGCGTGCGCGGTGTTTCGCGAGGAGCGCGCGCGGTGCCATGACCGGGGCGTGGATGGTGTTGTGCGGGAGGTAGAGGAAGAACGGCCGATCGCGGTGGCGTTCGAGGAAATCCAAAGCGCGCACCGTGATGGCCTCGACACCGTGGGCATCCTGCTCGGGATCGTCGGTGGACTTGGGCTTGTGGTTGATGAGCACTTCCTGGAAGCCCTGCTGGTCGGGGCCTTCGTCGATGCTCTGCGGCGGAAAGTAGCCGCGGGCGAGGTGCCACTTGCCGAAATGCGCGGTGGCGTAGCCGCGGGCGGCAAGTTCCTCGGCGATGGTGGACGCGGCGAGGGGGAGAAACTTCTGCCACTCGGGTTGCTTGAGCCGCTGGAAAGGAAACGGATTGCCGGAGATGAAATCGGTGATGCGCGTGCGCGCCGGATACTGGCCGGTCATAAGCGCGCCGCGCGTGGGCGAACACACGGGGCACGCCGCGTAGGCGGCGGTGAATGTGATGCCGTCGCGCGCAAGCGTGTCGATGTGCGGTGTGCGGTAGTAGGTGCCACCGTAGGCGGAAATCGGCGGGGTGCCGAGATCGTCGCCCAAAATGAACACGAAATTCGGCGGGCGCGAGCTGCTCGCGGCCGATGCGGGCAGGCTGAGGCAGACGGGGAGAAGCAGGGTGATGGCGAGCGGGAGGAGGCGGCGCATGGGGAAAAGATTTTACGGTTTTGATTTTTTCGCGGGCTTGCCGGGCTTGGCGGGCGTGGCGGCGCGATCGACCGGCCAGTGTTCGCTTTCGGTGCGGGCCGTGCGAAAGAGTTCTGCGGCGCGGGCGACGAATTCCGGCTTCGCCGAGGCGAGGTCGCGCGTCTCGCTGGGGTCGGCGCGGAGATCGTAAACTTGGATGGCGGAGACGGGGTCGTGGCGGACGGCCTTGAGATCGCCGAGGCGCACGGCCTGGGCGAAAACCGACTGCACGTTTTCCCAATAGAGGTAGCCGGGGCGCTCGCGTCGTCCGTCGCGGAGCGCGGGCATGACGTCGATACCGTCGATGTTCGACGGCGGTGTGGTCCCAGCCAGAGCGGCGGCCGTCGGCAGGAGATCCCAGCCGGCCCAAGGAAAATCGCTCCGCTTACCTGCGGCGATCTTACCGGGCCAACGCACAATCATGGGCGCGTGGATGCCGCCTTCCCAGAGGGAGCCCTTGTAACCGCGGAAGGGACCGGTGCTGCCGAAGAACTGCGCGAGCCCGTTGCGCTCGGGAGCGCCGTTGTCGGAACAGAAAAAGACCACGGTGTTCTCTTCGAGCCCGTGCGTCTTCAGTCGGGCGAGCACGCGGCCAACCTCGCGGTCGAGGCGGCTGACCATGCCGGCGAACGTGGCGCGCGGTTGCGCGGTGTCATTCTTACCGCCCTTGCCGGTGGGGGGCGGCTCGGGAAATTTTCCGGCATATTCAGCGAGCGAGTCGGCGGGCACCTCGAGCAGCGAATGCGGAATCGTGTAGGCGAGGTAGAGAAAGAAAGGCTTCGCACGGTTGGCGTCCATGAACGCGAGGGCTTCGTCGGTCATGAGATCGTTGGAATATTGGCCGCGTTTCCCGCCGAGATTTCCGGGGAGGGTGATCTCGGTTTCGTTTTTCCAGATTTTCTCGGGGTAGTAGAACTCGGCGAGGTCGTTGTTGAGATAGCCGAACCAGTGGTCGAAGCCCTGGCGGTTGGGGATGCCCTCGTTGCCCGGTTCACCGAGGCCCCACTTGCCGGCGACGGCGGTGGCGTAGCCGGCGGCTTTGAGGACCTCGGCGACGGTGACGTCGGAGTCCTTGAGCGGGACGCGGGTGACGCCGGCCTTCCCGTGATTGCCGCGGATGCGCGTGTGGCCGGTGTGCTGTCCGGTCATGAGCACGCTGCGCGTGGGCGAGCAGACCGAGGCACCGGGATAAAACTGATCGAAACAGGTGCCCTCGGCGGCGAGGCGGTCGAGGTGGGGCGTGCGGATTTTCTTTTGACCGAAAGGACCGATGTCGCCGAAGCCGAGGTCGTCGGCCATGATGTAGACGATGTTGGGCTGCGCACCGGCGGCGGCTGATGCAGGGGCGGAGAGGAGGAGAGACAGGACGAGGGACAGCAGCAGAGACGCGGAGACCGCAGAGATCCGAAGGTGATTGTGCATGGGGTAGCTGGTGGATTGACGAAGACTGGGGAACGACGCAGGTTCAAGGAGTCATGAACGCTACAGACTCGAAACAAAACGGTGCGGCCGCCGCGGAGGAAGTTCTGCCGTTAGCGGAGCGGCTAGCGCTGGCGCAGGAAATCGTGGCGAAGCCACGATTTCGGGCGTTGTGTTTTTGGAACTGGCCGGCGGCGATTAGCGTGACCGAGGACGCGTTGCCCGGCATCGCCCGCGCGCTGCAGGTCCACGGCGGACGCCACGGATTCCAACTCGGCGCGAAGCTATGCCCCACACCGCAATCCAGGAAAAAATATTTCGACTTCTCCGTGAGAACCGAAACCCCGAGAGCCACATAGCGGGTGCCTCGGCGTTGCACCGCGATCCGGGATCGCCGCGATTTTCGGGGGACATTGGCTTGTTTCACGACGAGGTGCGGCTGGTGGCGGAGAACGCGCAGCGCGATGTCGAGACGATGCGCGCCGCTGGGCTCGCCGTGGAATGGGCGACGCGTAGCGAGACCTTTCATCGCGCGTGGGTGACAATCGGTGACGAGCGACTCAAGTTGGAGTGGGTGTTCGACTCCGCGTTTCGTTTTTTCCCAGTGGAGCCCGATCCCGTGTTGGGCTATCGGTTGCACGCCGCCGATCTGGCGACCAACAAAATGCTCGCCGCCGCCGGGCGAAGGGTGATCCGTGATTTTCTCGACGTGCTGCACTTGCACGAAACGTATCTCTCGCTTGGGGCATTGGCATGGGCCGCGACCGGCAAGGACCCGGGTATGAGCCCGCTCTTCATCCTCAATGAGCTGGTGCGAACGAGTAAATATCAGCCGAAAGATCTTGAGGATGTGCAGCTCGCCCGGCCGGTTTCGTTGGTGGAACTGAAGCACACGCTGCTGGGTGCGGTGCGCGAGGCGGAAGACCTGATTGCGCGACTCCCGGCGTCCGAAGTCGGCTGCCTCTACCTCGACGGAACGGGGAAAGTCGTGACGCCGGTGCCGGAGGCGGCGGAGTTTTCCGGTTTGAAGCGGCATTTTGGGAGCCTACGCGGGAGCTGGCCGCGGGTGGTGGTCGAGTAAGGCAGGATTGAGGGAGGAAGCGACGGCGGTGCGGCTATTTTTCCGCAGCGTAGGCGGCGAAGAGGTCGGCGATGCGGGCGGATTTTTCGTCGCCGCGGTGAAAAATGAGACGATAACGCAGCGTGAGCGAGCCGCCGGCGGGAATGACGTGGTCACCCGCGGTGGGCTGGTCTTTGAGTTTCTCGAAATCGTGCCGGCCAAAGGGATTTGCCGAGAGGAGGCCGTAGTCGCGCGCGTGCCACCACGTGGGGTGGCGGAAGTTCTGCGGGTGCTCGAGCAGCGCAACCCCGATCACGCGACCGTCAGCCAGCGGGCCCGAGGCATCGCACCACGCCGCGCGCTTGCCCCAGACGGGAATGCCGCGATCGCCGGCTGCATTAACGAACGCGCCAGTGCCGGGCCGCTTGTCTTTATTTTTCCCGTGCGTGACGCGGAGCGCTTCGTTGATGCGGACAGCCATCGTGCCCTCCTCCGTGTCGCCGAGCGTGACGGCGCCGTGGGTGGCGCGCAGCGTGACTTCGTAGTCGAGGATGGTGCCGGCGGCCGTGCGCTGAATGCGAATGACGGTTTCGTCCGTGAGAAGAATTTTCGCGTCGTGGGCTTCCCAGCGATGACGGAGGCGGAGGACACCGCCCGAGCCGTCGCGGGTTTCGAGGATCGTATCGAGGACGATACGCCCGGTCTTCTTCTCGGGAATTTCACGCCAGAGATCATGGCCGTTCACGGCACCGTGAGCGAACCAGACGCCGCGATGCCAGTCGTGATCGGGAACTTCAGCAGGGTTTTTCTGGAACGGAAAATCGCGCGTGTAGCTCGTGCCGTCGGCATCAAGAATTGGATACAGGCTGGGCTTCGGCCAACCGGCGTGGATGTAATCGGAGAAATGGCGGCCGCCGATTTCGATCCGAATGCGGTCGGGGTGACGGGTGAAGGTGACGGCATCGGACGCGGTGAGGGCTGCGTTGAGGAACGCGGCAAACGGGACCAGCAGCGGGAGAAGGCGAGAGCAGAGGCGCATGGGAGTGGGCGTTAGCTCATGCCACAGGCGCGCAGAACGGTTTCGGCGACGAGGAGTTCCTCGTCAAGTGAGACCGTCAGCGGCTGCTCGCCACGCACGGCGGCAGCGAGTTCGGTGAAGTCGTCGACGTAGCGCTTGTAGGCTGGAAACGAGATTTCCTGTGCACCTTTTTTGTAGGGACCCGCGGCATCCGTGAGATTGAAGATGAGCTTGCCAGGCTCGATGGGGGCGAGCGTGGCGGTGCCCTTGGTCCCGAGGACCTCGAAAGAGCGCTGCGGCGTGCTGCCAGCTTGGAGAGCGGTGTTGAAGAGGACGGCGCGGGCGCGGTCGAACTCGAGCACGGCGAGGTTGTTGTCGCGCAGGGTGTCATCGAACTTACCGTGGCGCGCGACGAAGGGCGTGATCGTCTTTGGTCGGCCGAGCACGCGCACCGCCGCATCGATCAAATGCGATCCCAGCTCGAACATCGACCCGCCAGAAAACTCAGCCCACTCGGCGCGGCGCGCGGCGGGGAGGCTGTTGCTGATGAAACCGCGCACGAGGTAAACGTCACCGAGCCAGCCCTGCCGCACCGCCTCGAAGATGGCGCGGAAACCGGGGTGGTAGCGCCACATGAAGCCGCCCTGCACGAGGAGTTTTTTCTCGCGCGCGAGAGCAATCACGGCGCGGGCGTCGGCGAGGGTGGCGGCGCAGGGTTTTTCAAGATGGACGTGTTTGCCGGCGCGGAGCGCGAGGAGGGCATGCGCGGCGTGGTCGCGGATTTCGGATTCGACGGCGACGACCTTTGCGCGGGCGAAGAGCGCTTCCTGCGAAATCATCTTGGCGCCGAGCTTGGCGCAGATTTCGCGGCCGGCGGGCGTGGGATCGCAGACGCCGACGAAATCCCAATCGGGCGATTTCAGGGCGAGTTCGATTTTGGCCGGGCCGTGGGAGTAAGTGGCGCCGAGGAAACCGAGCGGGATGCGTGCGGGCGTGGTGGCAGCGCGGAGGGCGCGCGGGGCGTTGAGTGTGGTGAGCGCGGCTGCGGTGGCGGTGGTGGCGAGGAAAGTGCGACGTTGCATGGAGAGAGATTGGGGTAGGAGCTCGCTTGCGAGCGATGGGAGGTGGCGGTGCGAAACGAGGCGGCGTTGACATCGCGCGCAAGCGCGCTCCTACAGGCGGAAGAGTTTGCGGGCGTTGCCGGAAAGGATTTTTTGCTCCGTGGCGGCGGGGAGTTTCAGGCTGAAGAAAGGATCGAGGATTTCCTTCGGCTGCACCCACGGGTGGTCGCTCGCGAAGAGCAGCTTATCGGGGCCGCTAAAATCGAGGGCGAAGCGCATCGCCTCCGGCAACGGCGAGACGATGTCCATGGTGATGGAGCGGACGTAGTCGCTGGGTTTGCGCTGCAAGTTTTGCGGACCGCGCTTGAGGACGTGGACCTGATGGTCGAGGCGACCGACGATGTAGGGGAGCGTGCCACCGAGGTGCGGGCAGACCAGCTTGAGTTTCGGAAACTCATCGAAAATGCCCGACATCAGGAGACGCGTGAGTGCGATCGTGTTGTCGAACATGTTGCCCAGCGTGCTCGTCATTTCGTAGGCCTTGACGAGATCGGTCGTGATGGGCTTGGCGGGATGGAGCAGCACCGGAATGTCGAGTTCGACGGCGCGGGCGAAGAGCGGGCGAAACTCGGGTTCGTCGGGGAAACGGCCGGCGAGATTTGTGTAGAGGAGCCAGCCTTTCATCCCGAGTTGCTGCACGCAGCGGTCGAGTTCGGCGAGGGAGGCGCGGATGTCCTGCGTGGGCAGCACGCAGAGACCGAAGAAACGCGCGGGATGCTTCCGCGCGAGGCCGGCGATGTAATCGTTACAGAGTTGGGCGACGGCGGGACCATCGGCGCCGAACCACTCGGGGCCGGGGTCGTTGATGCTGAGCGCAGTGAGGGCGATGCCGGCTGCATCCATCACGGCGAGCTTGGCGTCGACGTCGGTGTAGAGCGGCGGAACTTTGCGGAGCCAGTCGCCCATCTGGATGTAGCGCATGCCGTCGCGCGTAAAAACCCGCGGATCGCTCGTACGCTTTTCCATGAGCGTGAGGAGCTCGGGCACGAAGAGGTGCGACTGGCAGTCGATGCGGCCCGCGGCCGGTCCGGCGGCGGCGGCGTGCAGCCCGATCGTCGAAACGGCCGTAGCTGCGGCGGTGCGGGTGATGAAGGATCGGCGATTCATAGTTTCATGAGCCACGCGACGAGCGCGGCAAGATCGTTGGCAGACATCGCAGAGCCGAAGGGCGGCATCGCGGAGGTGGCGAGGGTCTCCTGCTTCACGATGTCGGCCCGGACAATGGTCGTAGATTCATTGTTGGGCTGGACGATGACGAATTTATTTTGGTCTTCCTCAAGCATGCGACCCGCAAACGTTTTCCCATCCCGCAGGGTGTAGGTGTGCAGCGAGAAGCCCTCGACGATTTCGGCGCTGGGCTCGAGCAGGGAGCGGATGACACGTTCGACGTTGCCCCGGGCACCAAGGCCAGTGAGCTCCGGCCCGAACACCCCGCCATCGGAGCCGACCCGGTGGCACGCGACGCAACCGGCGGCGAAAAACACGGCCCGACCACGCGCGGCGTCGGCGCTCGTTAGCGCCGCAACCACCTGAGCCGCCGTCAACGGAGCCGACGGCGGCGTGAGGGTGATCGCGGGTGGAGCCGGCGGCGGGACGATCTTGCGATAAACACCGGTGAAGGTAGCGCCGACCTTCTGACCATCGACGAAGAGAACGGCCTTCAGCGTGGTGGTCGCGGCGAAGGCGAGACTCGCCCCTTCACTGCCCTTCGCAAATTTTGGTTCGGTGCCGTCGAGCGTATAGCGCACCACAGCGGGCTTCAAGCCAGGGACGATCTTTACCCGCACGCGATCGACGAAATCACCGGGCGGGGGGGAAATGTCGATGAGCGGGTTGCCGTTGAGGCGAGCGAGCCAGAGACCGGCGATACCCGCCGTGGCCGCATCGGGGTCGCTGACAAAGCTGCGCACGCCGGGCTCGTCAAGATTTCCCCGATCGAGGAGCGCGAGCAACGCGGCGCGGCGCACGCCACCGCGCGGATCACGAAGCTTGTCACGGATCACAGCGGTGGGCGCGATCTCGAGGAGCGCATGCCACGCGGCATAATACGCGAGGCGCTCAGTCTCGGTCGCGGCCACCGTGCAGACCGCATCAAGCAGCGCCGAGCGGCGCGCCTGGCCGATGGACTGGAGGGCCGCAAAACGCACGCGTGGCTCTGCATCCGTGAGCGCGGCGGCGACAAACGGCGGGAGCGCCGTCGCGCGCTTCGACTCACGCAGGCGGTGGGCGACGATGCGCAGGGACTGGATCCGGGCATTCAGGGAAAGTTTCGCTCCCGTGGTGCCGAACCACGTGTCGAGTCCGGCATCATCGAGCGCGATCCGACCAAGGGTCCAGAGAGCCCACGTTTCCTGCGCGGTGGGTAAGTTAGGCTTCGACGCGAGCGCGACCAGTTCAGCGCGGACCGCAGAGCCGCGCCGAACGAGTTCAGCCGAGGCGTCGGCGCGCCAGCTCGCGACGAAGGAACCGAGGTCGGCGGCGAGTTGGGCCCAGGTCCATTGCGCGAGCGGCTGGGCGCGGTGCGCCGCGATCGCGGCCCGGACCGCTCCGGTGGGGGCGACGCGCCAGACGCGGCCTTCGTTGGTTTGCTTTCCGTCCTTGAACTCACCACCGAGCACACTGCCCCAACCGGTAAGATAAACAGCTCCATCGGGTCCGAGTTCTAGGTCGACGGGATTAAAGAGCGCTCCACCCCCGCGAAGAAAAGGCTCCCATTTTCCGCCGACGGGCTGGAGCAGCGCGCCTTCCCAACGGGGGCGATAGACGAAGGTCGTGCGATGGAGATAATCGTTGATGAACCAGACACCGCGGAACTCCGCCGGCCATCCCGGCGTATCCGCAAATACCATGCCGGTGCCCGAGCCAGTGAAAACCGGTCCGCTGATCGGGACCGTGGGCACGTGGCCGACGCCCGTCCAATGCGGACTCCACTGGTGCGCCCATCCGAAATCGGCGCCGAAAAACGGCATCACTATGCGGTCGCCGTCGCTCTGGTCGTTATCGGTGCCGAGCCAGTTAAAGCCGTCGTCGAAGGCGATGTCCCAGGGGTTGCGCAGGCCACGCGACACGATTTCGAGCGCGGTGCCATCGGGGTTGGCGCGCAGGACGCCGCCATGCCGACCCCAGTCGTCCTTCGGGTCTTGATAGGTGGCGCGGTAATTTTCCTTGGTGAAGGTGCGCGGGGGCGGGAGGTCGGACGCGCCGGGAATGTCGGGCAGGCCGAAGAGTTCACGGAA
>CAMATV010000063.1 GCA_945861235.1 Opitutus sp. GAS368 | reverse complement strand
CCGCTCTCTGCGAGCCAATGGGAGCGCGCGAGTATTTTGCAGATCGCGGCGTTTACGGGCGGCTACGGGGTGTCGTTCGTGCTCGTCGCGATGAACCTCGGCTTCGCGGCCATGGCGCACAGTCTCTTCATCGAACGTCAAACCGGCTGGAATCTCCGTCGACCTGAGTTCATGTTTGGACTGTTTCTGCTGATGCTCTGCGTGAGCGTGCAGGTGCAGGAAATGTTTAACCGCCAGCGCTACAGCGTGCCGTTGGGGCGCATTTCTTTTGTGCAGCCCTACATCCCGCAGGAGGTGAAATGGGATCAGGCCAAAGCGCAGGGCATCCTCGAAATTCTGGAGAGCACTACGCTCAAGGCCGGCGAAACCCGCCCCGATCTCATCCTGTGGCCCGAGGCGAGCACACCGTTTGCCGTGCGCGGTGACGCGAGTGCTCAGGCCTTTGCCGACTCGCTCGCCGCGCGCGCCCACACGCCGTTGCTGTTGGGCTCGGTCGTCATCGAAAATCCCGGTGCGGCGAATGAGCGCTGGTACAATGGCGCGCTGCTCGTCACTCCGGGTGGTGGCGTGCAGAAAGATTTTTATGCGAAGCGCCAGCTCGTGCCCTTCGGCGAATTTGTGCCGCTGCGGCCGATCTTCGGGTGGCTCTCGAAGTTCGTGCCGATCGGCGGCGATTTTGAGCGCGGCCTGGAGGCGGCGCCCTTGGTGATGCCGTTGAAGGAAAACCCGGCCGTGTTCGGCCCGCTTATTTGCTACGAGGATATTTTTCCCCAGCTCGCGCGTGGCAGCGTGCGCTCCGGTGCCGAGGTGCTCGCGGTGCTGACGAACAGCGCTTGGTACGGTGAGGGTGGGGCGGCCTACCAACACGCCGCGCACGCGGTGCTTCGCGCGGTCGAGACGCGTCGCCCCGTGCTGCGCTGCGGCAACGGCGGTTGGAGCGGCTGGATCGACGAATTTGGCGGCGTGCGCTCCGTGGTCACGAACGACGCGGGCAGCATTTATTTCCGCGGCACCCGCACCGTGACGGTCACCCGCGACAAACGCTGGATCGGTCAAGCGAGTGTCTACGTCCAATACGGCGACTGGTTCGTGCTCGCCTGCGTCGGCGCGGTTTTGCTGGGAGTCGGTGCGCTAGCGCTGAGCCCGCCGGCGGCTAGAAAAGCAGACTGATTCCAATTCGCTTTCAAGATGAGCTTAACTGGGGTGGGGGGGTAGGAGCCTGCTTGCAGGCGATTTTTGCATCCTGAATCGCCCGCAAGCGGGCTCCTACCTCGGGTCCGTTGGTCTCAACTTGAAAGCGATTTGGACTGAGTTATCTCGTCTCCGCCCGCGCGCCGCCCGCGTGCAGCCAGTGTAGCCTGACTGTCCGGCTGGTCGGGTGATTGCGGTGGCCGGCGTTGGGCGTAGCGCTGATCGTTTTTCACGTCACCCGATCCGTTTCCGTGCCCCCCTGTGCCTTCCACAGGAGACCGTGCCGCGGGAGCGGATCTTCCGACGATTCCCTCTTTCACGACCGAAACCCGAGCCAGATTTTCTACCATGAACGCCTCCCAATGGACCCGACTCATTTCCCGACCCCTGCTCCTTGCCCTGACCGGCTCGGCGATCGCGGTTGTTTCCACCTCGGCGCAGACGCCGGCGCGTGCCGCGTCGTCCGTCGCCAACGCCAGTGACGACAAGGCCATCGTGCTGACGCCGTTTCAAGTCACCACGACGAAGGACTCCGGCTATTTCGCCGAGAACACCCTCGCTGGCAGTCGCCTTAATACCAACCTCGCCGACCTCGCCGCTTCGATCACCGTCGTGACGAAGCAGCAGATGGACGACACCGCGTCGCTCGATATCAACGACGTCTTCAAATACGAGGCGAGCACCGAGGGCTCCGGCACCTACACACCCTCGATCGTGGACCGCGGCACAGCCAAGGATTCCGTCGCCGGCTACAGTTTCGGGAACAACGGCGATAGCACCACTAACGCCCAGTCGAACCGCATCCGTGGGCTCGCCGCCCCCGACGCCGCGATCAATAATTTCCCGACGAACAACCGGGTGCCGTTCGATTCCTACAACACGCAATCGGTCGAAATCACCCGCGGTCCAAACTCGCTGCTCTTCGGCCTCGGCACCCCGGCCGGCATCGTCAACCAGACCACCTCCCAGGCCGCGCTCAACAAGAACACCAACCAGCTCGTCCTCCGCACTGACCACTACGGCTCGTTCCGCACGGCCTTCTCGTTCAATCGCGAGCTCGTGAAGGACAAGTTGGCCATCTACGGTGCCTTCCTCTACAACGACCAACAGTTCCAGCGGAAACCCTCCCGCGATCTCACCCGCCGCCAATACGCCGCGATCACCTACAAGCCTTTCGAGAAAACGATTTTGCGCGGGTTCGCCGAAAATTACCGCAACGACGCCAACCGCCCGAATTCCCTCACGCCCCGCGATTTTGTGAGTTCATGGTTTGCCGCCGGCCGGCCGGCCTACGATCCGACCACCCGGATGATCACGGTGCTCGACACCAACCGCGTCGTCGGGCCCTACGTTTCCAACGTCAACTCCCCCGGCTATGTCGCGGGCGTCAACACCATCCTCGGCGCCGGTGCGGCCGGCACGCTCGCGAACAACCCGCAGTTCGTCCCCGGTATCCAGTTCGAAGACACCGCGCGTCCGCTGCGGCTGATCGATGGCGGCCAATCCATCGCGTTCTTTCAGCGCAACCCGGTGTTCTACGCCCCGGCGCAGACCAATCCCGCCACCGCGACCCCCACGCCCGCGACTCTCGGCTACACCGCCGGTGATCCCCGTTTCCTCATGCTCGACCGCCAGTGGTCATCCTCCGCCAATTTGCCGGTTCCCACGACCTCGATCAATGGCCGCACCTTTACCTACGGCAGTTACCAGATCCCCGGAGTCACCAAAAAATCCATCTACGACTGGACTAAATATAATCATCTCCAGACCAATTTTTCGCAGCTGCGCTCGGCTAACTATAATTTGGAAATCGAGCAACAGATTCTGCCCGACCTCTTCTTCAGCGCGGGTTGGCTGCGTCAGGATATCGATGGCTTCGACAACTACACCATGAACCAGCTCACCGGTGCCACGATCCAGATCGATACCAACGTGAAGAACCTCAACGGCACCGCGAATCCCTACTTCGGCCTGCCCTTCGTCTCCGAAGGCGTCGGCGGCGGTCTCGATACTTTCTACGCGCCGCAGACCGATGACAACTACCGCGCCATGCTCGCGTATGATCTGAATTTCACCGAGCAGTCCAGTGTCCTGAAATGGCTGGGACGCCATCGCCTCCTCGCCCTCGGCACCAAGCAAAACGTCAGTCGCGCGATCGAGCGCCATCGCAATAATTTCGTCGACGGCGATGCCGACGCGAAGCTCCGTTACGTTTCCAATCTCGCGCTGCCCGGGCAGCAACTCGCGCTCAACAGTGCGCTCATGCGCAAATACTATCTGGCCAGCCCCGGTGGCGCGCAGGGCGTCTCGACCCACTCCGCCGGCTTCTATGGCAACCAAGGTTGGAATGCTCCGTTCACGTCGCAGGTGCAGGTATTCAATCATACGACACAGCAGTTCCAAAACGACAGCGTAACCGAGCAGGCGCTCTTCTCGGCGGCCGGCAGTTTCCGCACCCGGCGCGAGGTCAAGAGCTGGACGCTCGCCGCACAGAGCTACCTCTGGGAGGATCGCCTCATCGCCACCCTCGGCTGGCGCCACGACGATTACCGCGCTCGCATCACGACCTCCGGTGCCATCACCGACGTCCTCGGCAAAGTCACCTCGCCGGCGCTCACCAACGCTGAGTTGTTCACCGCCAATTCCACCGGCCTCATCAATTACAATACCGTCATGAGTCGCTGGGGTCGCTGGGACGCGCTGACGGGCGACACCAAGACCCTCGGTGCCGCTTTCCGCCCGCTGAAGGGGCACGGCTTTGTGCAAAACCTCGGCGGTGGCGGCGATTCGTTCGTCGCGGAACTCCTCCAAGGCACGACGTTTTACTACAACAAATCCAACAACTTTAATCCTCCCGCCACCTATCAGACCGATTATTTTTTCAAGCCGCTCGCGAAACCCACCGGCGACGGCTCCGACTACGGCGTCGGTTTCAGTGTCTTGAAAAACAAACTCGTCGTCCGTCTTAACTGGTATGAAAACACCAGCCAGAGCGAGCGCACCGGTGCGGCCGGCACGCTCCTCACCCGTCTCGCCTATGCCGATACGACGACCGGCCTCCCGTGGGCCAGCGCCGTCCAGCGCCTCCGCAACGGCGTCGCCGCCGGTCGCACGGTCGACCAGATCGTCTCCGTCGCCAACTGGAACACCGACAGCGTGAACAACGTTTCGGATACGGCGAACCAGCAGAAGATCTACGACCTGATCAAGCTCCCGCTCAACTACTACAGCGGCCTCAGCTCCGGTGCCACGCAGGACAGCCAAGCCAAGGGCACGGAGATCCAGGTCACCTTCAACCCAATTCCGAATTGGACCATGAAGTTCACCGGCAGCAAACAGCAGAGCACCTACACCAACATCGCTCCGCAGTATGACGCCTGGCTCGCCGAGCGGCTCCCGAAGTGGACCACCAACGCGGCGCCTGACATCCCGGACTTCGTCGACCCGAACACCAGCCGCCGCTGGTCGCTCAAGAATTTCTGGACCGGCTACGGTTACGCCGGCGTCGCCCAAATCGAAAACACCGATGGCAACACCAGCGCTCAGGCTTACCACAATAACGTCGTCGTTTCGCAGGTTGCCCTCGCCAAAGCGCTCGAAGGTGCGCGCTCGCCCCTCGAGCGCCAATACCACGGCTCCTTCCTGACGAACTACACCTTCCGCGAGGGCAAGCTCAAGGGCGTGTCCGTCGGCGGTGCCGAACGCTACGAGTCAAAGGCCGCCATCGGCTTCTATGGGAAAGTCGGCGACCCCGTGAATTCGCCCACCGTGATCAACCTCAACGATGTCACGCGCCCCGTCTTCGACGATGGCAATTACTACACCGACCTTTGGGTTTCCTATTCGCGCAAGATTTTCAACGACCGTGTCGGCTGGAAAATTCAGCTCAATATCGAGAACGTCACTGAGGGCGGCCGCCTGATGCCAACACAGGTAAACTTCGACGGCACGCCGTGGGCGTTCCGCATTATCGATTCGCGGAAGTTCACGCTGACCTCGACGTTCAACTTCTAGCGGGAGCGCGACCGCCCGGTCGCTTTTTCCTTCCCTGCAAGCTCCCTCCGCAAGAGGGAGCTTTTTCTTTTCCGCCGTTCACCTACGCTCGTCACCCATGGCAGCCGTCCCCGCCCGCAGTAAATCCGCCCCGCGCGCCTTTGCGTGGCGCTGGCCCGCCCCCGCGTGCCTCGTCTTCGCCGTCGTGCTCGCCTACGCGAACACGCTTCATGCCCCCTTCCTCTTCGACGACGCCGGCGCGATCCTCGAAAACCCCACGATTCGTCGTCTCGATTCGTTGGCGGTTTTTCTCCCTCCGGCCGACGGCAGCACGACGACTGGTCGCCCGGTCGTGAATGTTTCCTTCGCCGTCAACTATGCGCTCTCGGGCGAAAACGTGTGGAGCTACCACGCGCTCAACCTCGCGATCCACGCCTTGGCCGCGCTCACGTTGCTCGGACTCCTCCGCCGGACGTTCGCCTCACTGCAACCTAAACTGTCCGTGTTTAACCGCGACGTAGCGGCGTTAGCGGCCGCGTCGCTTTGGGCCCTCCATCCGCTGCAGACCGAATCGGTTACCTGCATTGCGCAACGCACCGAATCCCTGTGCGGCCTCCTTTACCTCTTCACCCTCTACGCCTTCGCCCGAGGTAGCGCGGGGCTTCAGCCCGCGTCTGAAATCGCCGCGGAGTTGCGGGCTAAAGCCTCGCACGACCCCGAGCCTACCTCGCCCACTTGGCTTGTCCTCGCAGTCGTTTCATGTGCGGTGGGCATGGCCTCGAAGGAGGTCATGGTTACTGCGCCCGTCCTCGTCTTCCTCTACGACCGCACGTTCGTCGCGCGCAGCTTCGCCGGCGCATGGCGCGCTCGCCGCGCTTTCTACGTCGCTCTCGCGGCCACGTGGCTCGTGCTCCTCGCCTTGCTCGCGCTCAACTCCGGCGCGCGTGGTGCCTCCGCCGGTTTCGCGCTCGGCGTGTCGCCGTGGGCTTATCTCCTCACCCAATGCGAAGCGCTCGTGCTCTACCTGCGGCTCTCCCTCTGGCCGTATCCACTCCTGCTTGACTACGGCACCGCCGTCACGCGCTCCCTCGCGGCGGTCTGGTGGCAGGGCCTCGTTATCCTTGCGCTTCTTTTCGCCACGGTCGCGGCCGCCTGCGACCGCCGTCCGTCGCGCCGTGCCCTCGGCTTCGCCGGGGCGTGGTTTTTTCTAATCCTCGCCCCGAGTTCGAGCTTCGTGCCGCTCGTCACGCAGACGATGGCCGAGCATCGCCTGTATCTGCCGCTCGCCGCGGTCATGAGCCTCGTCGTCATCGCGGTGCAGGTTCGTTGTGGTGCGCGCGGGCCCGCGCTCCTCGCGGTTCTCGGGCTCGCGGGTTTCACCGTGACGGTTGCGCGCAATCACGACTTCCGCGACGCCGTCACCATCTGGAGCGACACCGCCGCCAAACTTCCGGCCAACCCCCGCGCGCACCACAATCTCGCGCTCGCGCTCCACCACGCCGGCCGACCCGCCGAGGCGCACGACCGTTTCACCCGCGCGCTCGCGCTCGATCCCGGCTACGTCACCGCCCACTATAATTGGGCCGTCGCCCTCCTCGCCGAAGCGCGCACCGCCGAGGCACTCCTCCATTTAGCGGCCACCGTCCGCCTCGCGCCCGACCATGCTGACGCCCACCGCCAGCTCGCGCGCCTCGCCGAACAGGCCGGTCGACTCGCCGACGTGGAAATCCATTTCAAAGCCATTTTGCGGCTCGCGCCGGATGACCTCACCGCGCACCGCCGGCTTGGGCTACTTCTGGCGCGTGCCGAGCGGTTGGCCCCGGCAGCGGAACACTTTCGCGCCGTCCTTCGGCAGGAGCCATCCGATGCGGACGCCCACGCCAATCTCGGCAACGTTCTCTTGCTCGATGGCCGGCCCCGCGACGCGATTGTTTGCTACGAGATGTCGCTCCGCCTTCGTCCCGACGACGCCCGTACTCGCGAAAACCTCCAGATCGCCCGCGCTGCCCTGCGCTGAGCCGCTCCGATCAATGGCGGACTGTCAGAACCAACCCGGCGTTGCTTGTTCGTGGTGGGTGCGGAAACATTTAATTACCCATAGCTCGATGCGGCGCCACCCTGCTGACCGCCGCACGCAAGCCACCTTCATCACCCTGACCTGTTCCCATGCACCGTAACACTGCCCTGTCCCGCGCTTCGCGCCGTTTCCTCCCGCTCGCGTCCGCGCTCCTCGCGCTCGCCTCCGCCCACGCCCAGTCTTTGCCCGCATCGGCCTCGGCCGACGCCAAGGCGCTCGCGAAATACGACAAGAACAAAAACGGTAAGCTCGACGCCGACGAACTCGCCGTCCAGCGCGCCGACGAGGCCAAGACTTCGGGCACCGTCGAGACCGCGTCCGGCACTTCCTCCGCCCCGGGCGAAGTCGTCGCCCTTTCGCCGTTCGAGGTCACCGCCGGTAGCGACAAAGGCTACGCCGCGTTCAGCACACTCTCCGGCACCCGCCTCAATTCCAAACTCGAGGATCTCGCCGGCTCCGTCTCCGTCGTCACCAAGCAGCAGCTCCTCGACACCGCCGCCCTCGATATCAACGACATCTTTCTCTATGAGGTCGGCACCGAGGGCACGGGGCAGTTCACCGATCTCACCAACGACAACCGCGGCGAGGGCGTGTGGGACAACGTCGCCGGCAATCCCACTGGGGCCAACCGCATCCGCGGCCTGTCCTCCGCCAACATCGCCATCGGCGGTATCACGTCCAGCTCCACCATCCCGATCGACACCTATAACATCGATGCGGTCGAAATCGCGCGCGGGCCCAACTCTACTCTCGCCGGCCTGGCCGACGCCGGCGGCACCGTCAACCTCGTCGCCAGCCGCGGAAACCTCAGCCGCGAGTCCAGTTCTTTGTCATCCCGCGTGGACAATTTTGGCGGCTTCCGCGTGAGCTTGGACCTCAACCGCCCGCTGTTGAAAAACGTCTTGGCGATGCGTTTTTCCGCCGTTTACAACGAGACCGGCTACGTTCGCAAGCCGTCGGTGGACCGGACCAACCGCCAGCAGATGGCGGTGACCTTCCGGCCGCATCGCACCACGACGTTGACCGTCTCGCTCGAACATTTTCACCAGTTCGGGCAGCGCGCTAACTCGCTCACGCCGCGCGACAGTCTCACGCTGTGGAGATCCCGGGGCAGCCCGACGTGGGATCCGATCACGTTCACCGGCACCATCAATGGAGTGAAGCAGCCCGTGGGGGTCATCCCGTTCGGCCTCGCCGGCGGTTTCGGGGCCACGCGCATTTTGCAGTTCATTGACAACGGCAAGATCGAGCTGATCACCAAGGCGGCCAATGTGAACAATCCCCTCTTGGGGCTGACCACGACCCAGCAGATGGTGTCCATCAGCGGCGAATTGTCCGGCGGACCGCTGTATAAGATCGCGGGCACGACGAACAAGGCGATTTACGATTGGGAAGAGGTGAATCTGGCCGCATCCGGTTTTCAGATTCAGCGCGCGGTCCTGTTGAATGCGGGTCTCGACCAGAGTCTGTTCCAGACCCAGCGCCAGCGCCTCGACCTCAACCTCGCGTGGCGCCGCGAGGACCAGCAGGACTATCGCCGCCAGTTCATTGGCCAGCTCGATGGCGTCGGCACCACGCTGCAGGTCGATGTCAACGAGCGCCTGCCCGACGGTCGCGCCAACCCCTATTTCCTCCGGCCCTTTATCGGGGGCGTGAATCCGCAGGAGTTTCGCAAGCCGGTCTTAAACGACACCTATCGCGCCCAGCTCGCCTACCAAGTCGACCTGCGTCGCGAGAAGAACCTCTTCAAGTGGCTGGGCATGCACCGCGGCATCGGTTACGGCGAGTATCGCTACAGCATCGCCGCTCCGAGTAACCTGCGCTATCATGATACGGTCATCGACAACCCGAACTTCAATCCGGGCGCGGCCACCATCACAGCGACCTCCAACATCATCAATAACAACGGCTCGCTCATGTATCCACTTTACTACATGGGTTCCAAGGGCGGTGCCATCGAATATGCCAATACCGGCGCGGTCAGAAACACCGGAAATTTCCTCGCTTCCTACGCCGGCGCTACCTCAACCGCCTACAATTTGGCCGAGCCGGTCAACATTCAGGAAGTTTACTTCGCCCTCGGCCAGCAGAAGAAAAAGATCCGCACCATCGGCGGCAGCGTCCAGAGCTTTTTCCTCAGCGACCAGATCGTGACCACGTTCGGCCAGCGCAAAGATCGCGTCACCACGCGCGACAATCTTCCGACGAATCCCGTTTTCGGTTACCTCAACGAGGAGAATTTGAACAATTTCGGCGGCATTCCGCGCAACCGGTCCGGCGAAACCACGACCAAGGGCGTCGTCCTTAAACCGTTTCGCGAACTATCGTTCCTCAGCAACGTGGCGCAGAACGGCACCGGCCTGGCCCGCTTTGCCGCAGAGACGACCCGTGGCTTCTACACTTACTATAACACCTCTAATTCCTTCCAGCCGGCGGACACCGCCTACAACCTGTATTTGCAGGAGCTGCCGAACCCGACCGGCCAGTCGAAGGAATACGGTTTTGGTCTGTCGATGTTCGACAACAAGTTCTCGGCCCGGGTCACCCACCACGAGACGATGCAGGTGCACACGCGTTCCGGCATCGGCGTCGTCGCCACGCGCGCGCTCGCGATCGATTTCGACAACTCCGGCCAAAACCTCACGTTCGGGCTCTTCGATGCGGCGACCGGTTGGTATCAGCAGATCAACCCCGCGTTGACGCTGAGTCAGGCGCAGGAGCAAGCCGCCAAGTTGATCGGTCAGACCACGGCCTACATCGCCAGCGTCGCGGGTAAGACCATTTCGGATGCGAACGACGCCGTGTCCCGCGGCTGGGAACTTGAGCTGCAATTTAATCCCAACCGCTATTGGACGCTGAAGACGGCTGGCACCAAGCAGGAGGCGATCGATTCCAATATCTCGGTGTTTATGCAGAGGTTCGTGGACGAGCGCCTGCCGTTCTGGACTACGGTGCGCATCCCGACCGATCCCCTGCCGGGCGGCGGGCAGTTGGTGGGCGCCGGCGGCCTGTGGTGGACGACCTCCCAGGGCAGCAATGGTCAGCCGGTGAATTATTTCACAACCAACGTGGCGACTCCGCTTGGCCAGGCCAACGCGAATTCGGGCAAGCGGAAACCCCAGTCCCGTCAATACTCGCTCAACCTGACCACCAGTTTCCAACTCGCCGGTCTGGGAGCGCTGGCTGACTCCCACTCGTGGCTGAAGACCAGTTCGATCGGCGGTTCCTACCGCTGGGCCAGCGAGGCGGCCATCGGCTACCTCGGCGCGGCACCGGAAGCCGACGGCATCGTGCGCGCGCTCGACAAGAACAAACCCGTGTTCGACAAGCCGACCTCCAATATCGATCTCAATCTCAGCTACCGGACGAAGCTGTTCCGCAACAAGATTGGCACGCGCTTCCAGCTCAACATCCGCAATGCCACCGAGAGCGGCCGCCTCCAAGGCGTGGGGGTCAACCCGAACGGAAAGTTCTACTCGTACCGCATCATCGACCCCCGCCAGTTTATCTTCACGACGACGTTCGACCTTTGAGCAGGTGTAGTCATCTCGGGCGCTGGACCAAGCGCTGGACCAAGGCGCGCCGCCTTGGGTGAAGGGGTGGGGAATGCATTTATATTTGTCATCGCGAGGAGCGTAGCGGCGTAGCGATCCATCCGGGAGCTTCAGGTGGATTGCCCAGCCCGCCGAGCCCGGGCTCGCCATGACAAATTCCGACCGTTTCTATCCACGGGGGCGCGCCGCCGCCGTCGCGACGATCCGCCGACTCCTTCTCACTCTCCCGCCGAAAGGCTGGAGAGTTTTTATCTTCTGTCCTTTACTCCCGCCCATGCCCGCGCGCCACTCAGCCCCCGCACTCATCGCCTACGCCACCGCGCTGCTCCTCCGCGCCGGACTCGATGCCGACAAAGCCGCCACCGTCGCTGCCATCCTCGTCGAAGCCGATCTCCTCGGCCACACAACCCACGGCCTCGCGCTCCTGCCTGCTTATCTCGCGGAAATCGAAAAAGGCGCGATGACAAAAACCGGCGAGCCCCGCGTCATCGCCGATTGGCCCGCTGCGATTACGTGGGACGGCCAGCGCCTTCCCGGGCCTTGGCTCGTCGTGCGGGCCCTCGATCTCGCCATCGCTCGCGCCAAAATTAACGGCACCTGCACCGTCGTCATCCGTCGCAGTCA
>CAMATV010000062.1 GCA_945861235.1 Opitutus sp. GAS368 | reverse complement strand
CGAGCGCGGTTTCGAGCTGGGCGATGGCGCGGCTGAGGGCGGGTTGCGCGATGGCCAGCGTCTCGGCGGCTTTGCGGAAATGGAGCTGACGCGCGACCTCGCGGAAGTAAACGAGGTGACGGAGCTCGAAAGGGAACTGATACTCGCTGGGCATGGGGTTTGGGGTCTGGAGTCTGGAGTCTGGGCTTGGGGTTTGATGCCGGATAGGCATCACAGAAAGCGAAAAGAGTATTTCACGGTATGGCAAGGATCTGGTAGGATGCAGGCTGTCGGGCGAAGGGTTTAGTTTTTTTGGGCTTGGGGTCTAGGGTCCAAGGGTTCAAATCAAGAATCTGAGGTACCTGCGACTCGGAGCCCGGGCTTCCTCGCCAAGCGCCTCGACACCCATTTCTATTCTCCATGCGCAAATCACTCTTCGAAAAAGTCTGGGACGCCCACGCCGTCCGCACGTTGGCCAATGGTCAGACGCAGCTCTTGGTAGGCACGCACCTCATTCACGAGGTGACGAGCCCGCAGGCCTTTGGGATGCTCCGCGATCTGGGCCTCCAGGTGGCGATGCCGCACCGGACCTTCGCCACAGTCGACCACATCGTGCCGACGGATCAGTTTGCCGAGCCCTACCGCGATCCGCTCGCGCAGGCCATGATGGAAGAATTGCGCAAGAACTGCGCCTCGACAGGCATCACGTTTTTCGACCGCGCGAGCGGCAAGCAGGGCATCGTGCACATCGTCGGGCCCGAGCAGGGCATCACGCAGCCGGGCACGACGATCGCGTGTGGTGACTCGCATACGAGCACGCACGGGGCGTTCGGGGCGATCGCGTTCGGCGTCGGCACGACGCAGATCCGCGACGTGCTCGCGACGCAGACCATGGCGCTGGGTAAATTGAAGGTGCGCCGCATCGAGGTGAGCGGAAAGCTCCTGCCCGGCGTCTATGCCAAGGACGTGATTCTCCATATCATCCGCACGCTCGGCGTGAATGGCGGCACGGGGTTCGCCTACGAATATGCCGGCGAACTTTTCGACCGCTTCACGATGGAGGAGCGGATGACGGTGTGTAATATGTCGATCGAAGGCGGCGCGCGCGCGGGTTATGTGAACCCGGACGAGACGACCTTCGCTTATTTGCAAGGCCGGCCCTACTCTCCCAAAGCCGCCCAGTGGGATGCGGCGGTGGCGAACTGGCAGAGTTTCGCGAGCGATCCGGGCTGTCACTACGACGACGTGGTCAAGATCGCGGCGGCGGACATCGCGCCGACGGTCACGTGGGGCATTAATCCCGGTCAGGCCATCGCGATCAACGAATCGATCCCCGACGCGGCGAAGACCAACGTGGTCGACGAGAAGGCTTCGATCGAGGAGGCGCTGGCCTACATGAAACTCACACCCGGCGCACCCATCAAGGGCACGAAGATCGATGTCGCGTTTCTCGGTTCCTGCACGAACGGCCGTCTCAGCGATTTCCAGGAAGTCGCGCGGTTCTTGAAGGGGCGCAAAGTCGCCGGCGGGGTGAAGGCCATCGCGGTGCCCGGTTCACAGATCGTGGCACTCCAGTGTATCGCGCAGGGGATCGACAAGGTTTTCAGCGAGGCCGGATTCGAGTGGCGTGAGGCGGGTTGCTCCATGTGTTTGGCGATGAATCCCGACAAGCTCATCGGCGACCAGCTCTGCGCGAGTTCCTCGAACCGCAATTTCAAAGGCCGGCAAGGCTCTCCCACGGGCCGCACGATTCTCATGAGTCCGCTCATGGTGGCGGCGGCGGCAGTCACCGGCAGCATCGCGGATGCCCGCGAGGTTTTCGCCGTGAACTAACCACGAAGACCGTTGAAGTCAGACGTTGTCGTTTTCAGTCCGAACTACGGACCTCAACCTCTCCTCGCTGACATCCCGTAAATTTAATCTGTCCCCTTAACCTTTTCAGTCATGGCTCTCGAAAAAATTACCTCCATCACCGGTCCTGCGGTTTACGTCCCGGGCAATGACATCGACACGGACCGGATCATCCCTGCGCGCTTCATGAAGTGCATCGTGTTCGACGGACTCGGCGAATTCCTCTTCTACGACGTGCGCAAAAACGCCGACGGCACTGACCGGCCCCATCCGCTGAACGAGGCGCGCTTCAAGCGTGCGACGATTCTGCTCTCGGGCGCGAATTTTGGTTGCGGCTCGTCCCGCGAGCACGCGCCGCAAGCGATCCAGAAATACGGTTTCAAGGCGGTGATCGCGGAGAACTTTGCCGAGATTTTCCTCGGAAATTGTACGACCCTCGGCCTCCCCTGCGCGACGGCGAGCCGCGAGGACATCGCAAAGATCGCGGCGGTCGTGGCACAGGAGCCGACGACGGACGTCGTGATCGACGTGGTGAAGCAGGAGGTCCGCTTCGCCGGGCAAACGGTGAAGGCGGAGGTGCGTGCCTCGGCGCGCGACGCATTGATCCACGGTCGGTGGGATCCGATCGGCGAGCTGATTGATGGTCTGCCGGCGGTGCAGACGACGGCAGCGAAGCTCCCGTATCTGGCGGCGTGAGGGTAACGAAGCGGCTTTATGCGAGCCAAAGGCACTAGGGAAAGTGCCCTTCCGTTCGGACCTCACCGCGGGCAAAAAGCCCGTGCTACATTTTTCGAACTTTTGCTGGGCGTCGGAGTCGGACCGGTTCACATTAACCAAACATGTTTTTCGCCATGATCGAAGTCTTCAAGGGTGCCGGGATCCTCATCTACCCCTTGGGCATCTGCTCGGCGGGCGCGGTTTTCATCATTTGCGAACGCGCCTACGCGCTGCGCAAGGCAGCCGTCATGCCGGAAGATCTCGTGGATGCGGTCGTGGCCGGGAAGCCGTTGGTCGGTGGGCGCCACACGGTTTTGGCCCGCATCGTCGACTTTGCCGAGCAGCACAAGAACGACGAAGGCGCGGTGAAGGCGTTCGCGCGACTCGAGATCAACCGCATGGAGCGGGGCGTGCCTTATCTCGATGTGATTTATGCCGCAGCGCCGCTGATTGGACTGACCGGCACGGTGACGGGTTTGCTCGAAGTGTTCTCGCAAATCTCGCCGGATACGGGGTTGCCTGACCCGGTGAAATTCACGAGTGGCGTGGCGCTGGCGCTGTCGGCTACGGTGCTGGGTCTGACGATCGCCATTCCGTCGCTGGTGGGCAGTGGCTACCTCCAGCGAAAAATTGAAAATTACGCGGCGCAGCTCGATGTGCTGTTGGAGCGGATTCTGCAACGCACGCGCTGATGAGCAGTCTCATGAAAAGCCGCCGGCGGCGCCCGGAGCTGAACCTCGTGGCGTTGATCGACGTGCTGGTGATGTTGATTTTCTTCGCGTTCGTGACGATGCAGTTCAAGTCGGCGGCGACGCTGAATATCACGCTCCCGAAGGTGGAGACGGCGGGTAAGAACGAATTTAAGGGTACAGTCACGATCAGTATCGACAAAGATGGGACCGTGTCGTTTTCCACGACGCCGGCGAACAACCGCACGGTGACGGATGCCGAGTTGATTTCGCTGCTGGAGCAGGTGAAAAACGTGGACCGCGATATTCCGGTGCTGATCAAGGCGGACGAGACGACGCAGTTGAAGAAACTGGCGTTCGTGATGGATGCGTGCCGCAAGACGGGGCTGAACAAATTCAGTTTGCAGAGTCGGTGAGTTTCTTAAGGTCGATCGTCGTGGGTCGTGGGTCGCGACCTGAGCGCGGATGCCCGTGAGGCGGGTTTCTGCGATTTTCTACTCGCTAGCCACTACGCGCTGCTCGCTACATTCGAACCATGAAAATTGTGCTGACCGGAGTGACGCGGGGCTTGGGCCGAGCGTTGGCGGAGGAGTTCATCAAAGGTGGGCACACGGTGATCGGCTGCGGCCGATCGGGTGACGCGATCTTCGATCTGCGCATGACGCACGGGGCGCCGCACGATTTTTCGGTGCTCGACGTGGGGCTCGACAGCAAGGTCGCGATTTGGGCGGCGAAGGTCCTCGAGAATGACAGCCCGCCAGACCTGTTGATCAATAATGCGGCGGTGATGAATCGGCTCGCGCCGCTGTGGGAGCAGGACGACCGAGAATTCACAAAGCTCGTCGATGCAAACATTCGCGGCGTGCAAAATGTAATCCGCCATTTCGTGCCGGCGATGGTCGCGAAGAAGCGGGGCGTGATCGTGAATTTCAGCTCGGGCTGGGGCCGCAGCGTGGCGCCGGATGTCGCGAGCTATTGCATGTCGAAATGGGCGATCGAAGGAATGACCAAGGCCCTCGCCGAGGAATTGCCGAAGGGGATGGCGGCGGTGCCGCTGAATCCCGGGGTGATCGACACCGCGATGCTGCGCGCGTGTTGGGCGGACGGCGCGGCGAGTTGTCCGAAGGCGGAACAGTGGGTCAAGCAGGCGGCGCCGTTCATTTTGCAGCTAGGGGCGAAGGATAACGGGAAGTCGGTGAGTGTGGGTGACGCCGGGGATTGAGGTTGGAGGGCGGAGGGACGCGATCGACGCACGGATCGGCGCGTGCGCGCAAGGCGCCCGACGGGGCCGATCAGGGAAGAATGGAGTTTTAGATGACTCACCCGCATCCCGCAGAAAATCAATGAGGGCAGCGGAAGATCACGTCGCCCTGCGCTTGCGCCGGCTGCGACGCGGCGTTTTTCTGCGGCGATCCCATGCTGATCGTACGAACTTCTCTGCGTAGTGCGCTCACCCTTGCGGTGCTCGGTGCGGTCGTCGCGATCGCGACGGCGTGGTGGCTCGGCCTACCGGGCAAGCGCGCGTCACGACCGGAACGCTGGTTCGCGCCCGGACCGTTGGGGCATGAGGCTGGCCGGGCAGTTCCGCTCCCCGGGCCGGCCGCGTTCCTCTCGCGACATATCGGTGGGCTCGGTTCACCCGCGGCGGCGGCTTGGGCGCGGCACAACGGTCTGACGCCCGCGCTCAGTTTTTCGCACAATCTCACCACTGTTTTTCCGCCCACACTGTTTGCCGAGTACCCGGATTTTTTTCCGATGGTCAACGGGAAGCGCGAACGTCCGGCCGCCCAATCCTATTCGTGGAATCCCGATCTCAGTCGCCCGGATGTCGCGGTTTATGCGGCCCAAGTGGCGCGGGACGCGTTTGTCGCGGAGCCCGGGCGCGTGTCCTTTTCCTTGGGCGTGAATGACGGGCTCCTCTATGGCGAGAGTCCCGAGCTCCTCGCGGTCGTGAATCCCCTGCGTTGGTTTCGTGCTCGGCCGGACTATTCGAACCTCACGTTTCGCTTTATGAACCGGGCGGCGGAAGCATTAGCCCGCAGCCACCCCGACAAGTATCTCGGCGCACTCGCTTACTACTGGGAAGAGAATACGCCGGACTTTCCGGTGCACCCGCAGGTCATGCCCTTTCTGACGGCGGATCGCTCGCAGGGCTACGATCGGGTGTTTTGGCAGGAGGAGTTTTCGTTGCAAACGCGCTGGGCGAAAGCGGGGCCGCGCCGGTTGGGGCTTTACGACTATCTTTACGGCGTCGGGTTCGTGGTGCCCCGCCTTCATCCCCAGCTGATCGCCGAGCATCTTCGCCATGCCCGGAGCGTGGGCTTCACCGACTATTATTGTGAGGCCACCCCCAATTGGGGTATCGACGGACCCATGACGTGGCTGGTCGCACAGCTGCTGAGCGATCCGCACCAAAACGCCGACGTTCTCCTGAACGAATATTATGAGCGGTATTTCCAAGAATCGGCGGTGCCGATGCGACGTTTCTTCGAACGATGCGAGGCGCAATGGATGCGCCAGACCGGACCGTCCTATTGGCTAAAGCATTTTCGCAACGAGTCGCAGGGCGACCTGTTTCCTTCGTCCGTGTGTGCCGAACTGAGGCAACTGCTCGACGAGGCCGGGCGTTTGGCGCGGCGGGGCACGGTGCACGCGCGGGTCTCCTTGGTCTCCGACGCTTTTGGCGTGACGGAGCGATTTGTGCGGATGAACGAAACCCGGGCGCGGTTGAGTCGCGAGACCGTGACGATGCAGCTGGCCGGCCGGGCCGGGGTCGAGCTGCTGGCAACGTACCTCGAAGCCAGACACGACTTCATCCGCTACAGTCAGGAGACGACTGCGCGGCAGCCCTTGGCGTTCGCGACCATTCTCTACGAAGACTTTCTGCGCAACGATCCGACGGTTGCCGCGGTGGCGGCTCTCAGTGCTGTTTTAGCGGATACGCCTAAAACCGAGGCGGATCAACGGGCGGTTGCCATCCGCGGTCGCCCGGAAATGGGCGTGGCCGACGGTCTGGCGTTTGCGCGGGCGGCGGCGGCGGGCGCGACGACTGAACGGCTCACCGATGGCGGGCTGGAGGGTCCGGCTGGGGCGGGGCGGAAAATCGCCGGACTGCCCTATGGGATCGCTTTGCCCGGTGCCTGGCAAAGCCAGATCGAGCCGACGCAAACGCACGTCGGCGAGGTGACAACCACCGCGGCCCGTAGCGGCGCGGCCGGTTTGCGCATTAGCGGGGCCGTGAACACCACCGTTTTCCAATGGCTCCCCGCGAAATCCGGTCAGCTCTATGTCGCATCGGTCCGCGCCCGCGGGCACGTCGCGTCGAGCAACGCCGTTTTCCTGACCTTTGGCTGGCTCGACGCGCAGGGCCGTCACCTCGGGAAATCCATGGCCGCGCGCTTGCCCGATGGTTTCTGGCCCGATTGGGTTCAATTGCAGCAAGGAGGGCACGCTCCCCGAGAGGCCGCTTGGGTCGGCATCGGCGTGCATCTGCAAAACCAAATGAGCGGTGACTGGGCCGAGTTTGATGATTTTTCTTTGCGCGAAGCGGACTCGCTGAAGCCGCGACCACTCCCCGAAAGCTGATCGGTGTAGCATGGCCGCAGGCGGATCACTTCGCCACCTTGATCTCCTTGAGCAGGCGCAGCAGTTCTTTGTCCAACTGGCTGTTGGGTTCGACCTTGAGCGTGCGACGCGCCCGTTCCACGGCACGCACGGCCTCCGCCGGCTGCTGCAGGCGCACCATGTGCTCGGCAAACACGACGACCACTTGGTCAAAGAAGCCGATGCCGGCACCGCGGCCATGTTGATCGAGGAGCGAATTGTAGGTGCTCATTTGCTGCGGCAACGACTGCGTCGAAAACGAACGCAGCAAAGTCTCTCGCGACTGCTGCACGCCCAGGTCAGAACGCGCGCTCTTATTATTATTCACAATCCGGCGTGACTCCGCATCCGCGAGGCTCGTTTCGCCCCGTGCCCGCAAGCTCGCGGCCGTGCGACTGATATAGTGTGCTTCAAGATCTGGATACCGTTGAAAAGCGAGCACCGCTTCGCGCATGACCGCCTCCAGCGTCTTCGCATCCCGGCCCAACTTCTGACCTGCCGCGAGGAGCGTCTCCCACGCCGGTTGATTGCGCCGCTCGAAGTTCACGGCCTTGCGCGCCGCGCCGGCCGCCGTCGCGGCATCGCCCGCCGTCAAGCAGTCCGCCGCAAAGTCCGCATGGACCCACGATTGCCGAAACGAGGGTAAATCGCGAAACCGCTCCGAGAGGAATTGGAGCTCATGGTCGGAGAATTCCCGCCACGTCTGCGGGTCGCGCGCGAAGCCGGTGACAAAGCGCTGTTCCGCGTAACGTCCGGCGTCGAGCTGCCATGTCTGGTTGCCATCGAGAAAGCCAAACCAGGCGTGCCGCCCGTCCTTGCCCGCGCCGTAAAACAGGAGAGTGGGAACCAACCGGGACTTGCCGACTTGGGTCGCGAAATAAGCTTGGTCACAACAGATGCCGCCGGCCGCCAGAATATCCGGCAGCGTGTAGGAGCGACCCGGCCAATTCGGATTATTGTTGGCCACGCGGTCCGTGCGATACCGCACCAGGGTGTAGGCGCGCGCGAGTTGGCTCAGGGGATAGTCCGCCGTTTTTTCCGCCCATTCCAGCTCGCTGAACGGCGCCGCCGCATCGACTACAAACTTCAGCTCCCCGGGTCCGAGGCGAGCGAGTTTGTGATAACCATGGCCAAGCTGGTCCCGTTTGATCCACCATGCGAACGCCTCGGTCGGAGCCGGAAATTTGCGGGGTAAGGCCGTCGCTGATACTTGCCCATGTGGCCAGTCTGGGGGCGGCGGAACGTCAAAGACGACGGCGATGGCGAGCGCGAGGTTGGCGTAGGTTTTGAACCGGGCCGGATCAGCGCGATACAGCGTATCCATGATCTGCAGCACATGAGGGATGAAATCTACCGGTGACAGCAGTTCGAAAAAATCCGCCGAGAACACCGCGTTACCCAACAGCCAAGCCTGCAGCTCGGAGGAAACCACCGCGCCGACGGGCACCTCCCGAGTGGCAAAACGCGTCGGCAGGTTGCGGTGGGCAACGTTCATGGTCGCCACCGCCGTGATCCACCGCGGCACAAACGCAGCTTCCGTTTCACCCCACAGCGCTGCCCAGCGATAAACATTAAACCACGCCGCGGCCACCGCTAGCTTGTCCCGGCGGTAGGCCCCCAGTGCCGCCGCCCGCAGGGACGCGACGTGCGGTGCCCAGCCGTCCCGCTGAGCCGCCGCGTGGACGACTGCCAGCCGAGCTGAGCTGGGCACCTGGACGAGTTCCCCTTCGGGTATGGCTGCCGGCTGGGCCGCGAGCGGTGTGCCCAGCCAGCCCAGCCACAGCAAGAATCCATGCGCCAGTCTCATCGAGGCACCTTGATCACCGCGTCCCCGGGTGGGAATGAAAAACCCCGGCCCGTTTTATTCGGGGCCGGGGTTTTCGTTAGGCGGCGGTTGGCCGCTTTTTTTAGGGCGCCACGCCGGTGTCGGCAGTAGGCGTCTTTTGTTTGAAAATCAGTTTCTCGCCGTCGCGGTCGACGAGGCAAGGCTCGCCGTCCTTAACTTCACCGCGCAGGAGCGCTTCTGCAAGCGGATCTTCGAGGTAGTGTTCGACGGCCCGGCGGAGCGGCCGCGCGCCGTATTTCTCGTCGTAGCCTTTTTCAATCAGAAGGTCTTTCGCACCTTGGGTAAACTCCAGCGCGATTTTCCGATCGGTCAGACGCTTCGCAAATTGCGCCGTCTCCAATTCGACGATCTTGATCAGGTCCGCCTTGTCCAGTGGTCGGAAGAAAATGATATCCGAAATGCGATTCAGGAATTCGGGCTTAAACACGCGTTTCGCTTCTTCGAGCACCTTCTCGCGCATCTTCTCGGCGTCGTTGAAACTCGACCCCGCGGCCGCAAACCCCATCGACGTCTGCCGTTGGAGCAGCTGCGCACCGACGTTGGACGTCATGATGATAATCGTATTGCGGAAATCGACCACGCGACCGAGCGAGTCGGTCAACCGTCCGTCCTCCATGATCTGCAGCAGAAGTTGCAAGGCATCCGGGTGGGCCTTTTCGATTTCGTCGAAGAGGATCACGGCATACGGCTTGCGGCGCACGGCCTCGGTCAACTGGCCGCCTTCCTCGTAACCGACATAGCCCGGAGGCGAACCCACGAGTCGCGAGACCGCGAATTTCTCCATGTATTCGCTCATGTCGATCTGGATGAGGGCATCCTGGTTTCCGAACATTTGCAGCGCGAGTTGCTTGGCGAGCATCGTCTTGCCCACGCCAGTCGGCCCGACAAACAGGAACGACCCGATCGGCCGACGGGGATCCTTCAGATCCGCGCGCGAACGACGCAGCGCACGAGCCACGGACACGGACGCGATGTCCTGGCCGATCACGGCCTTCTGGAGTTCAAACTCCATCGAGAGCAGCTTCTCATTTTCCTTCTTCTCCATCCGCGAGAGCGGGATGCCCGTCCAGTCGGCGACCACCTGCATCATGAGGTCTTCGTCAATGGCGATCCGCTTCTCATCGCGGGTTTTCTTCCACTGTTCGGTGATGTGTTCCTGCTTCGCGCGCAGCTGCTTTTCTTGGTCGCGGAACTTCGCCGCCTCTTCGAAGTGCTGTTCGGCAATGGCCTTTTCCTTTTGTCCACAGATCCCCTCAATTTCCTTCGTGAGATTTTCCACATCCGGCGGTCGGACGAGCGCACCGATGCGCGCCCGGGAACCGGCCTCATCCATGACATCGATCGCTTTGTCCGGGAGAAAACGCCCGGTGATATAACGGTCCGAGAGCTTGGCCGCTGCTTCGAGTGACTTGTCGCTAAAGGTCGCCTTGTGGTGATCCTCGTACTTCGAACGGATGCCCTTGAGGATGAGAATGGTGTCGTCCACCGAAGGAGCTTCCACCTTCACGGACTGAAAACGGCGGTCGAGGGCCGAGTCCTTTTCGATGTATTTCCGATATTCGTTGAGCGTAGTCGCGCCGACGCACTGCAGCTCACCGCGCGAAAGCGCGGGCTTGAAAATATTGGAGGCGTCCATGGCCCCCTCGGCGGCACCGGCGCCGACGATGGTGTGGAGCTCGTCAATGAAGAGGATGATGTTCTTCGCGCGCTTGATCTCGTCCATGACGGCCTTGATGCGCTCTTCAAACTGGCCGCGGTATTTGGTGCCGGCGACCATCAGGGCGAGGTCGAGGGTGATGACCTTTTTCTCGGCGAGAATTTCCGGGACGTTACCGCTCACAATTTCCTGCGCGAGTCCCTCGACCAACGCGGTCTTGCCGACGCCCGCTTCGCCGATGAGGACGGGATTGTTCTTCGTGCGACGGCAAAGAATCTGGATAACGCGCCGGATCTCGTTCTTACGTCCGATGACCGGGTCCAGCTCACCCTTGCGCGCAAGTTCGGTCAGATCACGACCGAACGCCTTCAACGCCGGTGTCTTCACTTCCTTTTTGTCCTCGGCCTGGCCAGCCGGGCGTTGCGGACTTCCGGCGACGGCTTCTTCAGCGGGACCTTCGGCCCCTTGGCTACCCGAAAACTGGGGATCGAGCTCGCGGAGGATTTCGTTGCGAGTGCGCTCGATGTCGATGTCGAGGGATTTTAGGACGCGGGCGGCAACGCCCTCGCCTTCGCGGAGGAGCCCCAACAAAATGTGCTCTGTGCCGACATAAGAATGGTTGAGGGTCTTCGCTTCCTTCCCGGCAAGCGCGAGGACTTTTTTCACGCGCGGCGTGTAAGGAATGCTGCTCTGGGTCTTCGTTTCTTGGCCGGTACCGACTTGTTTCTCCACGGCATTGCGAACGGTCTCGAGATCGAGCCCCATTTTCTGGAGAACGCTCACAGCGACGCCCTGGCCCAGCTTGATCAGCCCGAGCAAAATGTGCTCGGTGCCGACGTAGTTGTGGTGGAAGCGGTCGGCTTCCTTGCGGGCGAGCGCGAGCACCTGTTGGGCTCGCGGCGTGAAGTTATTCATCGGTTCCTGGGACATATAAGGGGGTCTGAGGGCGATTTAGTTTTTACCGTTAGTGCTGAAAGAAAAATTCGGGTGAACGAAATTGGCAAACTCGGATCGCAGTCGCGCCGCGCGCAACAAATCACGCTGGGCCGGATCGAACTCACCCTTTTGCGCGTGTTGCAGATGGCCGGGTTGAGCTTCGATGAACAAGCGATCGATCACGCTGCGGCTCGCGTCGGGAAACACCGCGAGGTCGATACCCAGGCGGATGAGCGACAGGAGATTCATCGC
>CAMATV010000061.1 GCA_945861235.1 Opitutus sp. GAS368 | reverse complement strand
GATCGCGAGGGTTCCTTCGTCGCGATCACGCCACCCAGCACCTACGATTGGTCAGCGATCTTTGAGGGTGCGGAATGGTTTGTCATTTCCGGCATCACACCCGCTATTTCGCGCAACGCCACCGAGGTCACCCGGACCGCCCTGCGCGGGGATCGAGCGAACGGGGTCTGGCTTTGGGGTTTGGGGTGAAGCGGTGAACACGTCCCCCGTTTTCCGTCACCCGCGCTCTTATGCGCCCGCTCCCGCAATTCAGGAACGCGCTCTTTCCAGGCATGAACTCACAAGGAAAGCCCGGACGGGGTCAGGCTTTGGGGTTTGGGGTGAAGCGATCCACGCATCCATTTTTCCTTCAGCCGCTCGCTCGTGCTGCCCGCAGCGCACACCGCCGGCAGGCCGGGCTGATCTGCCTGAACCACAGCGACGTTTCAAATCCCGCTTCTACACCCTCCGTCCGCTCGCACTCCTGTCCATGCGGATACACCGATGCGACGCTCGCCTCGCCCAAGGACTAAGCGGTCGGAGCGTCCATAAACTGCCGCGGACTGCGGATACGAACGCCACCGTGCGTCTTGAGCGTCAGGAGGTCCTTGTCACCCGTGATGATGACGTCGGCCTGCGCCGCCAACGCCATCGGTGTGCTCGAACTGGTAGATCGTTTCCTGGAACTGGTCGTCGAGGACGGTGCGATCGATGACGACGATGACGGAGTGAAACTGCTTTGTGCCCTTCGCGGTGTAGAGCGCGGAGAGCTGGTGGGCGACCCCGGCGATGGAGTTAGATTTGCCGGAGCCGGCGCTGTGCTGGATGAGGTATTTCTGGGCGGGACCTTCGGCGCGGGCGGTTTCGACTAGCTGGCGGACGACGTCCCACTGGTGATAGCGAGGGAAGATCATCGCCTCCTGCTTATATTTCCGACCGTCCCAATCCTCCTTCTCCTTAATTTCGAGATGCACGAAGCGTGCGAGGATATTGAGCAGGTTGTCGGGCAACAGCACCTCGTTCCAGAGGTAGTCGGTCGCGTAGCGGTGCACGTCTGCCGGCACCTCGTTGCCCGCGCCGCCGTCCTTGGTGCCGCGATTGAAAGGGAGAAAGACAGTGGACTCGCCGGCGAGGCGGGTGGTCATGGCGACCTCGTATTGGCTGACCGCGAAGTGGACGAGCGCGCCGCGTTTGAAGGTGAGGAGCGGCTCGGGCTTTTTCGTGACTGGGTCCACCGGTAGGCGGGTGGTCTTGTAGTGTTTGATCGCGCGGTCGGCCGCTTGCTTGAACTCCGACTTGAGTTCCAGCGTGGCGACGGGGATGCCGTTGACGAAGAGCACAAGGTCGATGCGCCATGCCTTGGCCTCTAGGCCGGTGGCGGTGAGTTCGGCCTCGGTCGCCCACGGGCTGTAAACCATCTCGGGCACGACGCGCAGGCGGTTCTTGGCGTAGCGAGCGAGAGTATCGGGGTTGAGATCGTGCTCGGGCTTGAACTGGCAGAGAAAGAAACGTGTGCCGCGGTCGCGCAGTTCGTGGCGTAGCACGCCGAGCGTCCCGAAGGTGCGCATCGTCTGGTTGGCCGCGAGTGGATCGGCCTCGTTGAGCTGTTCGGCGACGCGCTCGAGAAACTTTTGCTCGGGAGCCGACGGGTAGAGCGTGCAGAACTTTTCCCACTGCTCGGGCTGGGTGTCCTTCACGAAGCCGACGACGTCCTCGGGGTAGAGCGCGAGGGCGCGGTCATAGTGTTCCGCCTGGCCGCGTAGCCAGCCGCCCGCGGCCATCTGCTCGATGACTTCGAGTTGGAAAACCAGTTCTTTGGTGGGGTCGCTCATTGGGGATGGTTCGGTCAGAGGGAAGACTGAAGCTTGAGTGCAGCGGCGACGATGGGCTTGGCCCAGGTGGGGGTTGAGGAGAGGTTTTTCGGGGCGAGGATTTCCCCCTTTCGTAGGTGCAGGAGCAAAACCGGCGCAGGCGCGCCCGTGGCGAAGTCCGCGTCGGCGGAGTTGTCCCACACCATCAACTCGGCGAGGCGCGGCAGCAGGCGAATCAGATTGAGGCGGCTGTTCTCCCACCGTTCGCGAATCTTGGCTTCGGGGATATCGTGACCGCCGTCCGCGACCCGTGTGGCGACCCGGCGCAGGTGGTGCGCCACCGAAGCCAGTCCGACAAAGTAGATTTTGACGGCTATGCCATCCTCCGCCGCGCGGGCCAGCAGCCGGGGAATGGTATTGGCTCCGAGAGTCGTCTCGAAAACGAAATCGCCGCCTGTGGCGATGGCGTGCTCCAACAGTTCCTTGCCGCGTGTCCAGGCAAGGGAGTTGGCCTCCGCCGGATCGAGGCCCGGGTTCGAGCGGAGGAGCGAGCGGGTGAACTCGTCGGGGTTGTAATAGTCGCCGCCCGCCGCGCGGATGTAGGCACCGGCGACGCTGCTTTTACCGGCACCGTTCACACCCGCGAGGACGGTGATAGTTCCGCAGGGGGCGGACGCGGTCTTTTTAGACATGGGTGGCCGCGCGGCGGGCGTTCACGGCGGCTTTGCCCAGGGCTTTGGGGCTGGCGGAAAAGAGGGATGCGGTGGCTCGCTTGGCCTTGGGCGTATTCATCTTGGCGACCATCTGGTCGAACTCGGCGGTGAGGCTTTCGAGCGGGGCGCGGCGGCTCTGCTGGAGTTCTTCGTATTGCCCGGCGGTGAGGATGACGAACTCGCGGCGATTGTGGCGGGAGACGGCGAGAGGGCCGCTGGAGGCGAGGCGGGCGACTTCGCTGAACTTGTTTTTGAGGACGCTGGCGGTGACTTCGGACAAGTCGGCGACGGAGGAGAAACCAAAGGCGTGCGGAGCGGGAGCGGTGGTAGACATGGCTTGAATTTCTTTATTTTGGCCAGAATGGCAAGATTAGCCTTTTAGATAAACTGTTTCCATTTTGGGAAGAGTTCAGGCGGTGGCGAAGGGAGTTGTTTCCAATTTGGAAACAACGGGCGGATGCCAGTGGCGGACGTCGATCTTGCCGGTCACGGCGGCGGAGATCAGGGCGGTGCGGCGTTCTTGCATTAGCGCAATGGCTGACTCAGCACGCGCGATCAGACTATCGAACTTAGCGCAGCCAACCGGCTGCGTCTCGTGTTCACCGGCCCGAGTTGGTCGAGGCCTGCCGCGCGGGCCGGCCGGAACACGGGGGGAGCCGGAAGGGGTCTTTGGGGTTTGGGGTCGAGCGATGAGTTCCCTCCGAGTTTTCTTTCAGCCGCTCGCCCGCGCTTACGCAGCGCACGCCACCGCCCGGCAAGGCTCGCCTGCCTGTCCCGCCACCACGTTTTGAATTTCACCTTCGCACCCTCCGTCCGCTCGCACTCCTGTCCATGCGGATACACCGATGCGACGCTCGTCTCGGCCAAGGACTATGCTTTCGGAGCATCCATAAATTGCCGCGGACTGCGGGACCAGCCGAACGGAGTCTGGCTTTGGGGTTTGGGGTGAAGCGGTGAACACGTCCCCCGTTTTCCGTCACCCGCGCTCTTATGCGCCCGCTCCCGCAATTCGGGAACGCGCTCTTTCCAGGCATGAACTCACAAGGGAGCTTTAGTCGGCCGGGGTTTGAGCCACGAGAAGATGCAGCCGGACGGGGTCTGGCTTTGGGGTTTGGGGTCAAGCGGTGAACATCGCCTGCTTTTCCGTCAGCTACTCGTTTGCGCCCTTCACGCGGAATCGCACCCCGTTGCCGCGCGTCCTGACGGCGGCGCTTCGGGTCCGCTCATCCTCACCGCCAGCCGCGAAAAAGTAAGCCCGGTCCAATTTCCGGCAGCCGAAATTCGACCACTCTGAAATTCCGGCGGCCAAAGCATCGCCCCCGGGGGACCCAACCAGCGGCTGCGCCGCCCTCACCTGCCGTTCCGCAGCACGATCACGCCGTCCGGCCGCCGCTCGACGAGAACACCATAGACTTCCTCGAGCGCTCGGACGAAGCCTTCGACGTCATCATCCGGCAATCGCCCGCCGATCCGCACCGCCGCCAACGCCCGGTCAGCCACTTCAATCCGACGGCCCGTGCGCTGCGCGAAGCCGGCCGCCAGTTCGCGCACCGTTGCGCCCGCCAAGTCGACCATTGGCGCCTGCCAGGCGAGCGAGCGGGCGATCTCCGCCGCCGACACCGCGCTCACCGTCACCGGCGACAACCTCGCGTCGGCCAAAATCTCCACCGTCGCCCGGTGCCCCGCCTCCACGAGCGCCGAGCCCACGGCGCCGCCCGGTGCCGCCTCGTCGGCTGGCTCCGCGTTCGGCGGCGTCACCCGCACCGTACCCTCGGTCACGAGCACGTCGACCGCCCGCGCGTCGAACCGCACGGCAAACGCCGTGCCCACGGCCCGCACCGTCACATTACCCGCCGCCGCAATAAACGGCCGCGCCGCGTCCTTCGTGACCTCGAAAAAAACTTCCCCGCGCACCACGGCCACCCGCCGTTCCGTCGCCGTAAACGCCACCGCGAGCTCCGCTCCGCCCTTCAGCCGCGCGACGCTGCCGTCGGGCAACGTCCGCATTCCCACCGGAGCCGCCGCGATTGCCGCCGGTCGGCCGTCGTTCTCCGGCGCGGCGCTCTCCGACCCCGGTCCGATCCCGGACCACAGCAGCAAGACCGCCGCCGCCGCGAGCCCGCTCGTCATGACCCAACGCCAAACACCGCCGGACTCCGTCGCCGGCTCCGGCATCCGCCGCACCGCCGCACCGATCTCGCGACACTTTTTCCATGACCCGCGCGCCCGGTCGAGCGCGTCGCCATGACGCGGATCGGCGTCGAGCCATGCCGCCAGCTCCGCCACTTCCGCCGCCGAAAGCGTGCGGTCCTGCCGCACGACCCAGCGGGCGGCGGTGTCGAGCATCGCGTCGTCATGGTCGCGGTCGTTCGGAGAATTTTTTTCCGGCGGCAACATGGGTCAGCGCACCTCGGGCAACGCGCCGCGCGCCGCGAAAAATTCCTCGCACCGCCGCAGCGCCTTCGTGAGCTGCGACTCCACCGTGTGCTCGGCAATGCCAAGCCGCGCGGCGATTTCGCGTTGGGGGAGATTTTCGAATTGGCGGAGGAGAAACACGGCGCGGCAACGCTCCGGGAGCGCCTCGATGGCGTCCGCCAGCAGTTCGATTTCCTGCCAACGGCTCACCACCTCGGCGGTGCCGGGGCTTTCATCCAAGACGCCGTGGAGCTCGCTTTCCGTTACGGCCATCAACCGGGCCGTGCCCCGGCGCCGAAACAGATCGTGCGCCGCGTTGCGCGCCATGGTGAAGAGCAACCCGCGCGGTGACCGCACCCGGCCCTGAGCCCTCAGGCGCAGCAAACGCGCGTAGCTTTCCTGCACCAGATCGTCGATGTCACCCGGACGGGCCACGCCCAGCAGGTAGCTGCGCAACAAGTCTTCATAGGGCTGCACTTCCTTGGCAAACCAGACGGCGGTCTCGGTGTCTTGGGGTGGCATCTGGGGGGCGGAAGCGCCCCGCATCAGAAGCCGGCACGCCCGCCGGGGGCAAGAGCGCGCCGCCGTTCCCAGTGAAAAAAACTTCATGGTTCGCGTAACGGAATCCGACGCCGGCGGCGACACTCTATCAAACCTCCCCGTGTCCACCCCGGCCGACCCAACCCTCCGACCCCTTGCCCGGCGCCAGTTTACTCCGGTAAACTCGGTGCGCCGGCGCGCTGTTGCCGCCGACCCCATGCACCTGCCACGCCCTGTTTACTACTCCTGCCTTCTCACCGTCCTCGTCGCGGGCAACGCGCCGCTTGCCCGTGCCGCCACGCCCGTCGCGGCCGCGGCCTCCGCCGCCGGCGAATCGCACGAGCCCCGCGCCTTTGCGATTCCCGCCGGCGACGCGAGCACTTCGCTGGATGCCTTTTCGCGGCAATCCGGCGCCGCCCTCGTTTTCGTTGTCGATCAAGTGCGGGGCATCCGCACCCCGGAACTCCAGGGCCAATACCACCCGCGCGAGGCGCTCGAACGCTTGGTCGCCAAAACGGCCCTGACCGTCGCCGAAGACGCCCGCACCGGCGCGCTCATGATCAAGCGCACCCCGCCCCTCCCTTCCCCGCCCGCCCCGAAACCCACCAGCCAATCGAACCAACCCGTGAAACCCAAAAGCAAACTAGCCCTCTTTGCCGGCCTACTCGCCCTCGGCTCCGCCGCCGACGCCCAAACGCCTGCCGTTTCTCAAAAGGACGAGGCCATCGTGCTCTCGCCTTTCCAAGTCGATGCCACGGCCGACAAGGGCTACCTCGCCACGCAGACGCTGAGTGGCACCCGCCTCAAGACGGACCTCAAGGACATCGGCTCCGCGATGACGATCTTCACCGAGCAAATGATGAATGACCTCGGCGCCAACAGCATCAACGACCTCCTCGCCTTCGCACCCAACACCGATCCGTTCGTCAACAGCCTCACCGATGCCTCTGGCAACGGAAACGCCTTCATCAACAACGCCACGCTCTATGTCACCCGCGGCGGCTCCACGAACGTCGTCGGTCAGGATTTTTTCAGCAACGGCATCCCCGCCGACCGCTTCAATTCCGAGGCCTTCACCTTCACCCGCGGCCCCAACGCCATCCTGTTTGGCCTTGGCAATCCCGCCGGTGCCTTCGTTTCTTCGACGAAACGCGCGAAGAATCGCACCGAGACCACCGTCGAGGTAAAAACCGACGACCGGGAAAGTTTCCGCACCACCATCG
This sequence comes from Opitutus sp. GAS368, assembly GCA_945861235.1. GTDB lineage: Bacteria > Verrucomicrobiota > Verrucomicrobiia > Opitutales > Opitutaceae > GAS368. The sequence continues at coordinate 4,936 of CAMATV010000061.1, read as the reverse complement.
ACCACAATCAGGTCATCAAGAGAGACCTCCTCGCCCTCCGCTACACCGGCCTCTACGACCGCACCCGCGGCTTCCGCATCCCCAGCGAAAGTCTCCAGCGCCGGCACTTTGTCACGGCGCGCTTCACGCCATTTAAGAAAACGGCGATTCGCGCCAACTACGAGCAGGGCAATCTCACCATGCCCGCCACGCGCCCGTGGCCCGTTTACGACGCCGTTTCACCGTGGCTCGCCGCCGGCGGGCAACTCCTCCCGACCTTCACCAACACCGGCCCCAAACCCGCCGGCTCCGGCATTTCCAACTACACGTTGCCCGGTGTCGTCTCCACCGAGTTCTCCACCGCCGGCGTCCAGATTCCGTCGATGCGCTGGGTCAACGCCGGCCAGAGCATCATCGCCGACTACGCGAACGGTTACCCCGCCTCGAGCGCCAAGCGCTCGCTCCTCAATCCCGCCCTTTACCCCGTCTTCGCCAACTCCCACGGCTCCGTTTCCTTCCGCAAAACCGACTACAAAATTTACTCCTTTTTTGTCGAGCAACAGCTGACGAAGGACCTCTTCGTCGAAGCCGCCGTGAACCGCGTCTTCAGCGATGTTTTCGCCGTCAACGGTTTCGAAGGCGGTCGCGACACGCTCTACGTCGACGTCAATCAACAGCTCCCCACCGGCGCGCCCAATCCCAACGTCGGCAAACTCTACACCGAATCGCAGTCCACGTTGATCATCGCGCCGGGCACGAGCCTCAGCAAACGCGCCATGGCCTCCTACGAACTCGACCTCTCGCGCCAGCCGTCCAAGTGGCTCCGCTACCTCGGCCGACACCGCGCGGCCGTCTTCGTCGAAGAGGTGAACAACAAGGGCAACAGCACCAATGACGGTGTCTACAACACCACGCCGCTCTCCACCGTCGGCGCCGCCGGCCAGATCATCAATGGCGCCAACCAAATGTTTTTCCGCTACTACTACGAACCGGCCAACGGCAAAGTCGGCAATACCGGCGGCCAGTTCGACCGCTACCCCGTCATCTACGCCAACACTCCGCTCCCTCCGCCCAACGCCTCCGGCGTCACCCCCGCCTACATCAATCAGCAGGGGCCCAACATGAGCGACTCCACTGTCACCACGCGCGCCTTCGCCATGCAGAGCACGTTTCTCAACAACCGCATCATCCTCACCAACGGCATCCGCCGCGACAACCAACGTGCGTGGCGCGCCGTGCCGAACGACTTCCTCGCCCTGCGCGACGCGCGCGGCATCTTCCCCGATCCGCGCGGCTACAATGTCCGCACTTTTCTCCCCAACAGCCTCCGCGAGCGCGGCGGCGCCACCTCCACTCACGGCGCCGTGTTTCACGCCACGCATTGGCTCGGCTTCACCTACAACACCTCGAATAATTTTCAGGCGAACGATTCCACTCGCAACGTCTTCGGCGAACTCCTCCCGAATCCGCAGGGCAAGGGCAGTGACTACGGCCTCAAGCTCACGCTACTCGACCGCCGTCTCTTCTTCGACCTGACCTACTACCCCAACGCCGCCCAAGATAAGATCGACTCCGTCGCGAGCACGCCCGCCGGCGACTTCAGAATCCTCGACACCGTCTGGACCGGCATCGCCAACTTCACCGGCGATCAGAAATACACTCTGACCCCCTATGCCTCGACCAACACCACCTGGTCCGACAGCGCCACCACGAGTTCCAAGGGCTGGGAGTTCTCCGCCACGGCCAACCCCACCCCGCAGTGGCGCCTTACCGTCAACGGCAGCAAGCGCAGCACCGGCACGACCAGCGCGCGCGGCCTCAGTATCCGCCGATACCTCGCCGAGTATTTGCCCATCATCAAGGCGAACGCTGAGTGGATGGCGGCCCCCACGGCCAACGACGTCCCCGTCGCCACGCGCGTCGCCGCGATCGAGACCACACTCGCGAACTTCACTGCGATTCAAAGCCTCCCCGAAGACATTTATGCACCGTCGTGGTCAGTGAACATGATCCAGACTTACTCGTTCGCCCCTCGCTCGCGCCTCCCCGGCGTCTCGGTCGGCGGCAGCATGAACGCCCGCGGCAAGACCATCGACGGCTTCGCCGAGACCGCCAACAACATTTTGAATCCAAACCAGCCCTACTACGCGCCCACCAACGAACTCTTCGGCGCGTGGATCACTTACCAACGCAAGCTCCTCCGCAACCGCCTCGATTGGCGTATCCAGCTCAACGTCCGCAACCTCTTCGACGCCTACACCGTGTTCCCGATGCGCACCGTCGACGCCCGCGACGGCACCCACCGCGGCGCCAAGGCCATCTACCGCCTCAGCGAGCCCCGCACCTATACGCTCACGAGCACGTTCACGTTCTGACCCTGGGTCGGCAAATCTCCGCCCCACCGTTTTTCGCCCCCATGCCGGCGCTCCTGCGGCGCACCGCCGAATCCGCGCCGGAAAAAGGAGAGGTCGGACCTGTTTCGAATCGGCAACCCAAACCCACACCGAAGACCCCAAACATGAAATCCCCCCGCACCGTTCTTGCAGCCCTCGGCGCCTGGCTCGTCGCGTCAACATTCGCCGAAGCACAAATAGCCAACGCCACGAAACCGGCGGCGCCGGGCGATCAGCCAACGGGCCAGAGGGCACTCACGCTCGACGAAATCGTGGTCACCGGCGTCTTCACGGCCACCTCGGTGCAGGACGCAACCGCGTCAATCTCGACGATCAATTCCCGGATGCTGTCCGAACAGGTTCCGGTGAGCGCAGCGGACCTGCTCCTCACCGTTCCGGGGGTAGGTCTCGACAACGTCTTCAACAAGCTGCCTCCCTTCGAAGCCAACGCCGGATATACTCCATTTTACTACAGCCCATACGGCAACGTGTTGCTCCGCACCTATCTCTTGAAGGTCAAGCGAGACTTTTGAACGCGGGGCGGCGGATTCATCCGGCAGGAACGCCGCTTGCGTGCTCGGTCTCTCCCGGGCAAATAGGCCAAGCTCCAATCCATAGGCTCAAACCCAAGTTTCCCTCATCCCAGTGCGCTTATCTCTCCTTCTCGTCACTTTGCTCGCCGCCGCTGTCCTCGCCCTGCCGAGATCGGCGTTGGGCCAGAGACCGAACATCCTCTTTTGTATTTCGGATGATCAGTCATGGGCATACACGGGGGCCAATGGCGATCCGATCGTGAAGACTCCGGCCTTTGACCGGATCGCAGCGGAGGGGCTCCGGTTTGTTCATTCATTTTGCAACGCTCCGACTTGCGGCCCTTCCCGGAGCGCCATCCTGACGGGTCAACCGATCTGGCGACTGGAGGAGGCCGGGAACATTCATAGCACGCTCCCCGCGAAGTTTGCGACTTACACCGAGGAACTCCAGAAGGCGGGCTACATCGTCGCCTCGACGGGCAAGGGGTGGGGGCCGGGAAGATTGGAACCCGGCGGCCGCACCAAGCAACCTGCTGGCACGCCTCGTCATGGCCGCACGCTTAAACCCCCTTTCAGCGGAATCCAGAACATCGACTACGCCGGGAACTTTGACGACTTCGTCCATGAGCTCCGCGGCGATCAGCCGTTCTGTTTCTGGCTCGGCGCCTTCGAGCCGCATCGCGGCTTCGAGCAGGGGTCGGGCATCGCGACGGGCAAGAGCCCTGCAAGAGTGGTCGTGCCGAAGATCTTTCCCGACCACGAGATCGTCAGGTCCGACGTCCTCGACTACCTCGTGGAGATCGAGCACTTCGATGCGATGGTCGCCCGGGCGATGGCCGCCCTGGAAAAACGCGGATTGCTCGACAACACCATCATCGTGGTGACGAGCGATCACGGCATGCCGTTTCCCCGCGCCAAGGCCAGCCTCTATGACTGGGGCACACGCGTGCCATTGGCCATTCGCTGGCCGAAGGGAATTCGGAATCCGGGTCGGGCCGTCGAGTCGTTTGTGAATCTCAGTGATCTGGCGCCAACCTTTCTTGAGGCCGCCGGAGTGAAAGTGCCGGAGATGATGACCGCCCGGAGCTTGATGAACATCTTCGCCAATCGTGAAGTCGATCCACGTCCCGCCGCCTACACCGCCATGGAGCGACACGATGGGGCTCGGGCAGGCGGCAAGGGCTACCCCTGCCGCGCCATTCGAACGAAGGACTATCTCTACATCTACAACTTCGAGCCGGCCCGCTGGCCGTCCGGCTCCCCCGACCCATCCGTCTGCGCCCGCGCGATCCCCTACGGTGAAATCGATGACTCCCCGACCAAGACCTTCATGATGGAGAATCATTTGGCGCACGGCATCGCCGATCTCGCGGAGTTGAGCTTTGGCAAGCGTCCGGCCGAAGAGCTGTATGACCTCAAGACCGACCCCGAGCAGTTGGTCAACGTCGCCGGGTCCGCCAAGTATCGGGCGACTCAGACACAGATGCGCGAGCAACTCTTCGCGTATCTTGCCGCCACGAAGGACCCGCGCGTTGTGGGCGGTAAAGTCGACTGGGACTACTATCCCTACTACGGACTTGTGAAGACCAAAGGCTGGTCGGTGGACCCGAAACCGAATGGCCGGGACTGGTGAAGCCGCAACAATCCAAGCTCCCCCAGAAATCCAATTTTCTATCTCATATCCTCATACGCACGTCTCTCCTCCTCATCGCCTGCGTTCTCCTTGCTGCCGCCCCCGCCGCCCAGCTCACGCTGCGCCAGGAAGCCGGAAGGGGTCTGGCTTTGGGGTTTGGGGTGCGAGCATTGCCGGCGCCCTGCTTGCAGTTTGACTCGTGCGTCAGTCACGTTTGACTGCCACGTATGAAAACCAACATCCGGGCTTTTCAGCGCGACTTTCCCCGCATGCGCCGGCTCGCGGCCGCCGGCACCGTGATCGTCGTGGAATCCGAGGGGCAATCGTTCGAATTTCGCCGCCGCCGGGCGCGCACCGGCGTGCTCGGCTGCATGACCGGCCGCGCCAAGCTCGGCAAA
>CAMATV010000060.1 GCA_945861235.1 Opitutus sp. GAS368 | reverse complement strand
GTGATCAGCCCGATCGATTTCGGTAAGACGGAATCGGCGACGGTGTTCAGCGCCGCGCTGATCAAGGAACTCCCGGTCGGGCGCAGCACGACTGCGGTGGCGCTACTCACGCCGGGCACGACTCAGGGCGACGGCTCGTTTGGGCTGGTTTCATTCAGTGGTTCCTCGGTGGCTGAAAACGCCTACTACGTGAACGGTTTTAACATCAGTAATTTTCGCAACGGCCTTTCGCCGAGCTCGGTGCCGTTCGATTTTTACGAGCAGCTGGAGATCAAGAATGAGGCCTACGCGGCCGACACCGGGCGCTCCACCGGCGGCGTCATCAACGGCACCACCAAGAGCGGCACCAACCAGTTCAAAGCCGGCGCCAGCGTTTTCTTCAACCCGGACCGCCTCTCATGGAAGAATGCGAACGTGGACTACAAGGACTCCGTTGGCGCCACGCAGATCTATCGCTACACCGACCACAGTTGGGCGCAGTCGGCCGATGCCAATTTTTACGCCAGCGGTCCCATCGTGAAGAACAAGCTGTTCTATTATGGCCTCTACCAAGTCCGCGACTCGCGCAGCAAGGGTGCCGGAGCCACCACCTATAGCGAAAGCCGCAACGACTCGCCGTTCTGGGGCGGCAAGATCGATTTCTTCCCGTTCAAGGGCCACCACCTCGAGTTCACCGGTTTCTCCGATACGCAGAAGAGCATTGGGAACACTTACGGCTTCGCCTTCGCGACCAAGACCAAGGGTGCGCTCCAAAACACCATCACGTCTAACAGTGGCGGCACCAATCGAGTGTATCGTTACACCGGTAATTTCGTCGAGGGCCTCACCCTCACCGCTCTTTTCGGTCAAAACAAATTCAACCGCTCTTCGTTTAGCAGCGTCGATGACAAGCCGTTCATCGTCGATGCACGGGCCGGTGCCCCGACCGTCACCCGGTCAGGCAACACCTCATTCATTACCACGGGTGAAGATTCGCGGGAGGCGTTTCGCGCGGATCTCGAGTATGCGTTCAGCTTTAAGGGATCGCACCGTCTGCGCGGCGGTTTCGATCGGGAGTTGAACACCGAGAGAAATCTCCAAGCCTACTCGGGCGGCATCTATTGGCGTTATGTCAGCACCATCCCAGGTTACACGCTGCCGGCCGGAGGTTTTGGTGTGCGCGAACGCTTCTACCGCAACGGCGGCGCCTTCGATGTAAAAAATAACGCTTACTACCTCGAGGACAACTGGGCGCTCCCCGGCGAGCGGCTGCGCCTTCGCCTCGGCTTGCGCGACGAAGGCTTCGAGAATTTCAACGGCCGCAAAGAGTCGATCATCAAGATCGCCCACCAATGGGCACCGCGCTTGGGTGCCTCCTACGATCTCAATGGCGACCGCCGCACCAAACTCTTCGCCAACTACGGCCGCTACATGTTGCCGATTGCCGCCAACACCAACTACCGCCTCGCCGGCGGTGAACTCTACACCCAGGACTTCTATTTAGTGAACTCCATCGGCACCGATTTTGCGCCCAGCAAGGGTGCCAAGGTCGGCACCAGCACGGTGTACTCCGACGGCTCCGTGCCCGATCCCGCCACCGTGGTCGATCAGAACATCAAGTCGATGTATCAGGACGAGTTTGTCATCGGCATGCAGCGCGCCCTCAACAAATCGTGGAACGTCGGCGTCAAGGGCATCTATCGCAATCTCGCCACCTCCATCGACGACGCGATCATGGACTACGGCCTCGCGGCCTGGGCGAAGAAAAATAATCTGACGCTCAGCCCCGGCGCGCACGCTTACGTACTCGGTAATCCTGGACGACCCTTCAAGTTCAAGTTCGACGTGAACGGCGACGGTAAGATGGAGGACATCTCGCTGAGCGCCGCCGACGTCGGCCTGCCTGCCGCCGTCCGCAAATACTACGCCGTCGAGCTCAACGCCGAGCGCGTGTGGGACAAGAAGTGGCTCGCCCAGCTTTCCTACACGTGGTCGCACAGCTACGGCAACTCCGAGGGTCTCGTGCGGTCCGACAACGGCCAGGCGGACGCTGGCCTGACCTCCACCTTCGACTCCGTCGGCCTCATGGAAGGTTCCTACGGCAATTTGCCCAACGACCGCCGCCACCAGTTCAAGGCCTTCGGTGCCTACGCCGTGCTGCCCACGCTCTCGCTCGGCCTCAACCTCCGCTACAGTTCGGGTCGGCCGAAGAATATTTTTAGCTACCATCCCACCGAAACGATTGCGCAGGGCTACGGAGCGGAGTCGTTCTTCACGCCCACCGGCCAGTTGGTCCCGCGCGGTAGCCTTGGCTTCACGAAGTGGGTTTTCTACAATGATCTCAGTGCGACGTGGCGGCCGAAGTGGGGCCGCGACAAAGTCAGCTTCAGTGCGAGCATCACCAATGTGATGAACTACCACTCCGTCACCGAGATCAATGAGCAGGCCACTGGCAGCGGCCAGACGCCCACCGGCGCCTACGGCCTGCCCGCTGCGCTGCAATCGCCGCGGACCGTGCGCCTGAGCATGTCCTACGACTACTGAGCCGCGCGGCTTCTGCGCACGATGGGTTGAGCAACGGCTGGGGCTTTATTCCGTGGTGGGCACCGGTACGGGCAACACGACGGGAGTGGCGATCGTGGACGTTTGCGAGGTACCGTGAGGCGGTGGGTCAGCCCCCGGTTGGGGCTTTTTTACCGGTGACGTCGGAGCGCAGTGTGCGGCTGTATCCGGTCTGGACGGCGGCAGTCCGGGGTGGACCATTTTACGGCCCGTCGTAAAACGGTCTGGACTATTTTACGACGGGCACGATCTGGCCCGCATGGAGCAGACCCCAGACTGTAGGATCGTAGGCTGGCGGAGCACCTCGCGTCGCATCGGCAGATGGCATGGGTCAGCGGGCCACGCCAAGTCGGCAAGACGACGGTGTGCCGGGCGTTGGGGACACACTTCCGAATGGGGACAATGGCGACGACCGGAAGGTTATCTTGCGCGGTCCGGCAGCGGCGGCGGCGGCGGGCCTCGCGACGTTGCGGGCGGAGCGGCCGACGGTCGTGTTCGACGAGCTGCATAAATCTGGCAAGTGGCGAAATTTCCTGAAGGGCTTCTTTGATGTTTACGGCGGTTCGGCGCGGGTGGTCGTCACGGGCAGTTCGCGGCTGGAGGTGTTCCGTCGGGGCGGTGACAGCCTGATGGGGCGATATTTTCTGTTTCGGATGTATCCGTGGAGTGTCGCGGAATACCTGCATGCGACGGTGCCCGCCACGCCGGTCCGCGCGCCCGAGGCGATCGCTGACGGGAGCTGGGCGGCACTGTGGAGTCACGGAGGATTTCCCGAGCCTTTTTTGCGTCGCGAGGCGCGCTTCACGAACCGCTGGCGCACGCTGCGGCACAAACAGTTTTTTCAACAGGATGTGCGGGAGGTCGCGCAGTTGCAGGAGCTGGCGACGCTGGAGACCTTCGCGACGCTGCTGACCGAGCGGTCGGGCCAGCAGGTGGTCTATGCAAATCTTGCTCGTGAAGTGGGCGTCGCGGTGGACACGGCGCGGCGGTGGGTCGATCTGTTGGGCCGGTTACACGATGGGTTTCTTGTGCGGCCCTGGTTTGCGAATGTCGCCAAGGCGCTGCGGAAGGAGCCTAAATAGTTTTTACGTGACTGGTCGGCCATCGACGATCTCGGCGCGCGGGCGGAGACGATGGTCGCCTGTCATTTACTCAAGGCGGTCGAGGGCTGGACGGACCTCGGGCTGGGGCGCTTCGAGCTGCGCTACCTGCGGGACAAGATGAAGCGCGAAGTGGATTTTCTCGTGGTGCGGGACCGGAAGCCGTGGTTCCTCGTCGAGGTGAAGCATGCGGACCGGGCGTTGTCGCCGGCGTTGGCGTATTTTCAGGCTGCGACCAAGGCTTCGCATGCGTTTCAGGTGGTGATGGACATGGACTATGTGGCGGCGGATTGTTTTGCGCAGCGCACGCCGACAGTGGTGCCGGCGCGGACGCTGTTGAGTCAGTTATTGTGAGAAAGCGAACGGCCGCGCGCGGATTCTCGGTGAGGCGGGTGCGTCCGTTGCAACTTACCGCGGTGCGTAAGTCTTATGCGCGAGTCCCTTGCCCAGGTGCCGACGGAAGGTGGCGAGGTCTTTGACGGCGCCGAGGGCACTCGACTGGCTCGCGAGGTTGCCGACGGCTGTTCGGGCCCTTCGAGTTCTTCACCGACCGAGAGGCTGGCGGGCCAATCCACGCTCCCGCGCTGGCTGTTGAAAGCGGCCGAGACGCGCTGAACTCCGCTGAAATCAAACCGCAAGAACGGGGAGTCGTTAAGCCGTGGGCGGGAAAACCGCTCGCACGGTTCGATGAGAGAGGGGGCAGCGACGTCGGGCGACCGCTTCGTTGCTCTCTCTACCTCTGCAACGTTTTGATTTGCGCCGCGCGCCCGGCCAGCGAGCGTGGTGGCGTCTAGCGCGAACCCGCTCGCGACCGGACACAGCCAACCATCAATCCCTCAGTTCCTCGGACCCCGAGGCTTCATCGCCATGCGAAAAGCACTACCGTCCCTTACCGCCTGCCGGCAGGTTTTCTTTCGTTCGAAAACGACCGAGGTGTCGTGAAAAACGTCACCGATTTTGCCCGCGCTCGGCGCGAGCTCCACCCGATCGTCATGGTCGCGGCCTACGATGCGTTGATGGCGCGGATCATCGCCGCCTCGGAAGCCGATGCCATTCTGGTCGGAGATAGTGTCGCGATGGTGGTCCACGGCTATCCGTCGACCGTGCACGCGACCCTCGACATGATGTGCACGCACGTCGCGGCCGTGCGGCGCGGCGCGGCGGATTTTTTTATCGTGGCCGATCTGCCGTTTCTCAGCGTGCGCCGCGGCCTCGTGGCCGCGACCGATGCCGCCGGCGCGCTGCTGCAAGCGGGCGCCTCCGCCGTAAAACTCGAGGGCCTCACAGGCCATGAAGACGTGGTCGCGCACCTCGTCGGCAGCGGGATTCCGGTGATGGGCCACCTCGGGCTGACACCGCAGTCGGTGCATCAGTTGGGTGGCTACCGCGTGCAAGGCCGCGCTCCCGCCGAAGCGGAACGGCTCCGGCATGACGCCCAAAAGCTGGAGGAACTCGGGGCGTTTTCCTGCGTGTTGGAGTGCGTGCCCGCGAGGGTGGCGTCGCAGATCACGGCGGAGCGCTCCATGCCGACGATTGGCATCGGCGCTGGCGCCGGCACGTCCGGGCAAGTCTTGGTGCTGTCCGATCTGCTCGGACTCGATGATCAATTTCAGCCCCGTTTTGTGCGGCGCTATGCGGAGGGGCATGGGCTCGTGCGCGACGCGGTCAACGCGTTTTCGCGCGACGTGCGTGGGGCCCGTTTTCCCGCCCGCGAGGAGGTGCTGGCCTGATGAAAATTTGCACTCACCTTGCTGAATGGCGCGCGCTCCGTGGCTCGCCTGAGTGGGCCGGGCTCTCCGTGGGTTTTGTGCCCACGATGGGCGCGCTGCACGCGGGGCACGAAGCGCTCCTCGCCCGGGCTCGCGCCGAAAATGAGCGCGTCGTGCTCAGCGTCTTCGTTAATCCGACACAGTTTAACGACCCGGCGGATCTTGCGCGTTACCCGCGCACGTGGGACGCGGACGTCGCGTTGGCACATCCCTACGTCGATGCGGTGCTCGCGCCCCCCGCCGAGGCATTTTATCCCGACGGCTACCGGTATCGTGTGACCGAGAATTCCCTGGGCACGCAACTCGAAGGGGCGCACCGCCCCGGGCACTTCGACGGCGTGCTCACCGTCGTGTTAAAACTCCTCAACGTCGTGCAGCCGCACCGCGCCTACTTCGGCGAGAAGGACTGGCAACAGCTCGAGCTGGTGCGCGGGATGGTCGCGGCGCTGTTGTTGCCGGTGGACATTGTGCCGTGCCCGACCACCCGCGACGCCGACGGTCTCGCCCTGAGCTCGCGCAACCGTCGGCTCTCTCCGCAGGCACGCACGCTCGCCGCCGCCTTTCCGCGAGCGCTGCGCACCGCACCGACGGCCGCGGCGGCGTTGACGACGTTGCGCGCACAGGGATTCGCAGTGGATTACGTCGAGGACCGTGACGGTGTGCGGCTTGGGGCGGTGCACGTGGAAGGCGTGCGCTTGATCGACAATGTCCGGCTCTAATCTGCTCTTCATCCTGTCCGGTTCCATCGCGTGCTACAAAGCCTGCGAGGCCATCTCGCGTCTCGTGCAACGCGGTCACCGCGTGCGCACGGTGGCGACCGAGGCGGCGCTGCATTTTGTCGGGTCGGCCTCCCTCGAAGGACTCACCGGCACTCCGGTGGCCACGGATCTTTTCGCCGCCGGTGGCGCGCTGGATCACATCACCCTCGCGCGCTGGGCCGATCTCACGATTGTTTGTCCGGCGACGGCCCACACGTTGAACCGCGCCGCCGCCGGACTCGGCGACGACCTCGTCGGGGCGCTGCTCCTCGCGCACGACTGGAAAAAGCCGCTGCTCTTCGCGCCCGCCATGAATCCTGCCATGTGGTCACATCCGGCCACGGTGGCCTCCGTCGAGCGTCTGCGCGGATGGGGCGCACGCTTTGTCCCCGTCGGCTCCGGCCGCACGGCGTGTGGCGAGGTGGGCGAGGGGAGGCTCGCCGAGCCAGTCCAGCTCGTCGCCATGATCGAGGCCGCCCTCGCCCGACCCGCGCGGCGACTGCGCGTGCTCGTAACGGGCGGCGGCACCGTCGAGCCCGTCGACGGCGTACGGGTGCTTGCGAATACCAGCACCGGCGCGACGGCGACGCAGTTGGCGGCGCACTTCACGCGGTGTGGTCACGACGTCACGCTCCTGCGAGCCCACTCGGCTTGCGCACGGGAGGCCGGTGGACGCGAAGAAACGTTTGGCACGTTTGCCGAACTCGACACCGCGCTCACCCGACTGCTCGGCGGTGAAACCTTCGACGCGGTGGTTCACGCGGCGGCCGTCAGTGATTTCGCCGTTGACGCCATTCTCGTCGATGGCGGGGTGCAGCCACCCGGCAACGCCAAGCTCGATTCGGATGCGGTGCCGCAACTTCGGCTGCGGCGGAATCCGAAACTCCTCGACACCCTGCGCACGCGCAGCCGCAACCCCGCGCTGTGCGTGGTCGCGTTTAAGCTCACGCGCAGTGCGACCGCCGCCGAAGCCCAGGCGGCGGTTGCGACGCTGTTTGCCCGCAGTGGCGCGGATCTGGTCGTGCATAACGATCTCGCCGCGCGGACGTCCGTGGGCGGAGCCTTCCCGGCGGACATTTGGCACCGGGGCGGAAGGGTCGTCACGCCCTGCGCGGATCGCACGGCGCTGGCCGAGGCGTTGGAGAAACTGCTCACGGGCGATCCGCCAGTCGCCGGAAACTAAATTTATGCTGCTCTGTCTCGATATTGGAAATTCCCAGATTCATGCTGGCGTGTTTGAGGGCGACGTCTTGCGCTGCCAGTTCCGCAAAACGACGCATCCGCTCGGCTCGTCGGACGAGGTGGGGGTGTTTTTATCCGCCGTGTTGCGCGAAAATGGCGTGGACCCAAAGGCGGTGCGCCGCACGGCGATCTGCTCGGTGGTGCCCCAGGCCCACTACTCGGTGCGGGCTGCGTGCGTGAAGTATTTCCACTGCGAACCGTTCGTGTTGCAGGCCGGCGCGAAGACCGGGCTCCGGGTTCGCTATCGCAACCCGCACGAGGTCGGCGCCGACCGCATTGCGGGCGCCATTGCCGCGGCACTCCGTCGGCCGGCCACGCCGCTCATCGTGGTCGATTGCGGCACGGCGACGACGTTCGACGTCGTCACGTCTGAAGGCGATTATCTCGGCGGCGCGATTCTCCCGGGCGTCGGCATCTCGGTCGAATCGCTCGCCGGAAAAACGGCCCGCTTGCCGACGGTCGAAATCAGGCGACCGGCGACAGCGCTCGGTCGCTCGACGGTGGAGAGTATTCAGGCAGGTGTTTACCACGGGCACGTCGGCGCCATCCAGCGCCTCCTCGGTGAACTCGCGCGCGAAGTGTTCGGCGGTCAGCGACCCCACGTCGTCGGGACCGGCGGTTTTACGCGTTTGTTCGAGGAGGAAAAACTGTTTGACGAGATTGTGCCGGAGTTGGTCTTGCTCGGATTGAAGCGGGCCGAGGATCTGAATCGCGAGAGCTGAAGCCGTTTGCGCCCGAAAAATCGGTTCGATTCCGGGGAGAGAGGTGACTCCCCGGCGTTCTAGACCGTCGTCAATAGTTCACCCATGAACTTCGGCTCGACTCGTTCACCTCTTCGCCCCTGCTCACCTCCGCCAATCGCGACCTGCTTCACTTTAGCCCCAACCACAAAAGCGACTTTTGCCCGTGACGGGAAGAACCACCGATTCTTCGAGTTCGTAGTCCCGCCTTCAGACGGAAGGTTTGACGGATTCCGCCTAAATGAGAGCGGCGGGACTACGAATAAGGAGCTGTTTCCTAGGAGGTTGGGCCGGCCTAGCATCCATAATGGGCGCCATTCGGGTCAGCAACGGTCTTGAATGGTTAATGTCAGCCGCCAAAATATTAAGAGATGCTGAATCCTTCTGCGTCTCCCCGCGTGCTGCGGCATGGTGCCCTGCGGGCAACTCTGAGAGTCGTGTGCCGGCTGCTGCGCCACGCAACTCTCAGAGTTGACGGTGGACATGGGTTTGGCTGCGAAGAAAGAGGAACGCCCTTCCGTCCCTCCGCTGTTCTTGCAGGGACTGAAGTCCCGGCCACTTTCTTCGCGGAACCGACTGTGCAGAGATGCGCTCGGGTGTCCTGCCCTCGGTCAGGACCAGTTGAAATTAAAACTAATGCTGATGCGTTCGTCCGGGACGCGGTTGGCGGCGACTTCGTGACGGAGCCAACTTTCGAAGAGGAGCACGTTGCCCGCTGCCGCCGGATACGTAATGTGCGGCCGGTGGGCCGGGCGGGCGGTGGGGAGTTTCGGTGGAGCGGCCATGAACTTGCTCAGGCGCGGATCTTCAAATTTTAGGCCGGGGCAACCGCGCGGGGTCACGACGTAGTAGGTGCCGCTGATAAACGAGAGCGGGTGCAGGTGCAGCGAATGCGCGGTGCTCTCCGGCATAATGTTGACCCAGCAGTCGGTCATCCGGACGGAGCGGCCCCGGAGATCCATGGCGAGTGTGCGGGCGAAAGCGCGGACGTGCGCGGTGAGTTTTTTCTCGAGGCCGGTGAACGTGCTGGAAAAGCGGTGGAGCTCGTTCATCGAAGCGTAGCTGGTGTAGCCGCCGGGGTAATTCTTGGCGGACCACTTGCGGCCGGCGGTGTCGAACTCGCGGAGTTTTCGGCATTCGTCGGCGAGCTCAGTGTTCAGGCGCGCGAGCGTGGCGGGAGATTTCTGGAGCGGCTCGCAGTAGATGAGCGTGGGAAAATGGGCGCGGGTAGGCATGGGCGAAAGAGGAAGGTTGAGGGCCGGAAATCCGGAAGGCAGCCCTGAAGTGGGCGACGCGACCGGTCGGCGAGAGTTTGATCGAAGGGGTGGCAGGGCGGCGAACGGTGCGCGCGGCGCTATTTCGAATCGCGCGGAGTGGTGGCGGGAAAGGTGGCGGTGAGATCCGCGATGGCAAAACAATGCGGGCCGTGCGTTCGGGGGGCACCAACCTCCGCGCCGTTCGTCGCCGGATCTTTCCGGCTTTGGGCGCGAGTATTAATTGGTTTTTTTAGAAAAACGACCTAGCCTCCGACTACTCATGAGCAGCGTCACCGTGTCGCCCCCCGTCTCCAGACCGCACGCGTTTGCCTCGGTATTTGCTTTGCTCACTCCGCACATGGCCGAGCTTGATCGGTTTTTGAGAGGGCAGATGACTTCGTTTGAGCCGGAGATTCGGGGGATGGCTGATTATTGCATCGATACGACGGGTAAACGCATTCGGCCGGCCCTCGTGTTTCTGAGCGGTTGGCGTGGTCCTGGGGCGGTCACGCCTGACCTCGTGCGGGTCGCCGCCGTCGTCGAACTCGTGCACCTCGCCACGCTCGTCCACGATGACATCATGGACGAGGCCGATGTCCGTCGCAGCCGGAGGACTGCGGCGCGGGAATTTGGACCAACGGCGGCGGTGCTGCTCGGCGACGCGCTGTTCGCCCACGCCTTGCACCTCGCCACGCAATTTCCCACGACGGAAATCTGTGCGGCCGTGTCCGATTCGACGCGCAAAGTTTGCGCCGGCGAAATCGTGCAAACGCTGCGTCGGCGATCGACCAACGTCACGCGAGCGGACTACCAGCGGATCGTGGACCTGAAGACGGCCGAGCTCTTCCGCGTGTCCTGCTTTCTCGGCGCGCGCTTGGCCGGATTCGAAGGGGGCTACGTGGAAGCGGTGAGCCGGTTCGGACGACATCTGGGCATTGCCTATCAAATCTATGACGATCTCCTCGATTTCTTTGGGGAAGAAGCGCGCGTTGGCAAAACTCTCGGCACTGACCTCGTGAGTGGCAAACTCACCCTGCCTCTCTTGATTCTCCTCGAGCGCCTGTCCGCCGACGAGCGGATGACGCTCACGGCGGAACTGGCGGGCGAACGTCCCCCGCAGCCCCTGCTCCGCCTTGGGCAGATGAGAGAACTGGGCGTTTTCGCCGCAGTGTCGCAGGCTGTGGAGGCTGAAATCGCCGCCGCGATCGGCGCGCTGCGGGACTGGCCTGACGACGCTCCCACCCCGCTGCTGCTGGGGCTATGCGATGTGCTCCAAGCGCAAGTCGCCAGCGTCCGTCCGTCCGGCTGAGGAAATTCACCAATTGGTGAAATTCCGTTTGCACCGCGGCGCCTGCCGCGATTCGATCCGGTCGTGATGGACGCCATCAAGATCCTCGGCCCGAAGACGCTCGTCGCATCGCCTGAGCGCCAGTTGGAGGCCGACTCGGATATGCAAATCGTTCATCGGGTCCAGGCAGGTGATGTCGCCGCTTTCGATCGCCTCATTCGCAAATATCGCGAGCGCGTTTTCAGTATTGTCTACCACATGACATCGAATCGCGAGGACGCGGCCGACCTCACGCAGGAATCTTTTATCAAGGCGTTTCAGTCGATTCAGCGATTCGGCGGGCAGTCGTCGTTCTTCACTTGGCTCTATCGCATCGCGGTCAACTCGACCCTGAGTCACCTCCGCAAGGGCCGCCTGCGTTCGTTTTTTAGTTTGGAGCGAATGGACAGCGATGAGCCGGTTTCAAAGGAAATCATTGATGCGCTGACGGATAAGACTGATGCTGATCGCGATGCGTTTGTTCACGAGCTTCAGGAAAAATTGAACGATGCGATGCAGAAGTTGTCTACCAAACATCGCACCGTGGTTACACTTTTTGAAATCGAAGGCCTCAGTCATCAGGAAATCGCCGATGTCATGGATTGCTCCGTGGGCACGGTGCGTTCGCGGCTCCACTACGCGAAACAACTGCTCCAGGCGGAGCTCCAGCCTTATACGCGCACATGATGAATCATGATAGGAAGCGTCCTGTGACGCTCGAAGACATCCTCCGGCTCAAGCGGGCTGAACGTCCGTCTGTGGAATTCTGGAGCCAATTTGATCGTGAGCTCAGGGTTAAGCAGCTCGCGGCGCTCGTTGAAAAACGACCGTGGTGGCGCACGATTTCTCTCGGTCGCATCCTAGGTGGGGTTCGGCGTTTTCATTTGCCGTTGGGTGCGACGGCGGTGCTGGCGGCGACCCTTTTCTCGGTCCGCGAATTCCAGGCGCCGAAGTCCTCGACTGCTGCCGCGTCTTCGCCGGCCCGCACACTGCAGTCGGGTGGCCTGACAGTGTCGTCGGCTGCTTCCGTCCGCGAA
>CAMATV010000059.1 GCA_945861235.1 Opitutus sp. GAS368 | reverse complement strand
GCGATACGTGTTCCGTCAATTTTATTACGCAATAGTTCATATGCGTGGCCGCACCTGTGGGATACTCTCGGTCCTGTCACATCGGTTACCATCGCTCGTAGAATCGTCGTTAACACCCTCGGCGCATTCCCGGCGCACCTTACCTTTTTACGCCACACGCCCCTTTCGAACAAGCCTTCCTGCCACCTGGAATTTCTTCGCGCATCGCGCGGTCCCACCATGAACCCTGACTCCCCCCGCAATTCCCGCCTCTTCTGGGGCTGTTTCATCGCACTCGTCACCTGCGCCTTCGGCTTTGTCGTTCGCGCGCAGGTCATCGGCGAGTGGCAGACGGAGTTCAATCTCAGCGAGACGCAGAAAGGGGACATTCTCGGCGTCGGATTCTGGCCGTTTGCCTTCAGCATTTTCGTTTTCTCCTTCATTATCGACAAGGTCGGCTACGGGCGCGTCGCGGCCTTTGGCTTTCTTTGCCACCTTGTCTCCACCGTGATGCTCGTGACGGCGAAGAACGCGGCGCAGCTCTACTGGGGCACGTTTATTTTCGCCCTCAGCAACGGCACGGTCGAGAGCTACATCAACGCCGCGGTCGCCGCAATGTATCCCCGCGAAAAAACCAAATGGCTTAACATCCTCCATGCCGCCTGGCCGGGCGGCATCGCGCTCGCCGGCGTCATTGGCATCGGCCTCAGCGGCTGGTCGTGGCAGACGAAAATTGCGCTCACTTTTCTACCGACGGTCGTCTACGGGCTGCTGCTGGTAGGTCAGAAATTTCCGATAAGCGAGCGCGTGGCGGCCGGCGTTTCGTATCGCGAGATGCTCGCGGACTTCGGCGCGCTGGGAATGTTTGCAGCGACATATCTTATCGGCGTGCAGGTTTGCGAAGGCATCTTGCACCTGACGGCCGGACAGTTTCTCTGGCCGCTGTTGCCGGCCACGATTCTCGCGGGCGCATTTGGTCTCGGCGTGCGATCGCTTGGACAGCCCGTGTATTTCTTCCTTCTGCTGATCATGCTGCCGCTCGCGACGACTGAGCTTGGTGTGGACAGTTGGATCACGGAACTGATGGGTCCGGAGATGGGCGCACTCGGGCTCAACGCGGGCTGGGTGCTCGTCTACACCGCTACGATCATGACGGTGCTGCGCTTTTTCGCGGGACCACTGGTGCATAAGCTCTCACCGCTTGGGCTGCTCGCGTGTTGTGCCGCTCTGGCGGTGATCGGTTTGCTCACGCTTTCGCGGGCAGCGGGTGCGACTATTCTGATCGCGGCGACTCTTTATGGAGTGGGAAAGACATTCTTCTGGCCCACGATGCTCGGCGTAGTGGCCGAGCGTTTCCCGAGAGGCGGGGTGCTCACCCTTAACTGTATTGGCGGCGTGGGCATGCTTGGCCTAAGTGTCGGCATGGTATTTCTCGGCAACATTCAAGACAAGCGCGTTGCGGCCGACCTTGTTGCGCGCGACCATGCGGGAGGGTCGGTGCTCGCGGCCACCTATCTCGGTGCGGAAAAGGCCAGTGTCTTTGGCACCTACCGCGCGCTCGACCAGGCAAAGCTCAAGGCCGCGCCCGCAGCCGATCAGCAGACCGTCGCCGCCGTGCAGGCAGGTGCTAAGAAGAACGCACTCAGCACTGCGGCGCTGTTTCCCGCCATCATGCTCGCATGCTACCTTGCGCTGATTCTTCACTTCAAGTCTCGTGCCGGCTATCGGAACGAGGAATTCGGCAATGCTTGAAATCGTGAGGCAGGTCGCGGCGAAGAGGCGCCAAGATTCTCGGTTTCACCCAGCAATCAGCAGCTGCAATTCTTGCTCGTGCTCAGCCCGTGAAGAATTGCCGCCCATGCGCACTCGAGCCCCCAACAATCCTAACATCGTGTTGCTCGCCGATGACATCGCCTTGAGCCGCGCAACCCCGACTGGCTCTCCGCCGCGTTCAGGCATTTTACGGGACATTACCGTGCTTCAAAGACCGCGACCAATTCGGCCAAGTTTATGCGGAGGTGCATCTCGCTTTGGATTGGCTATCCAAGCTCGGCTCTGTGGCTTTGCGCATAAGGTCAATTTACTTGCGTGATAATGCATCCCATTTCCTGGGACTCTTTGCTATTCTGCGGACCACGAAGCATGAACATATCTCCACTGGGAATCGCCATCATCGGCACGGGGCGGGCCGGCCTGATTCACGCCGGCAATTTCGCACGTTCTGTTCCCGGCGCACGGCTCGTCGCCCTTGCCGATCCTGTCGTCGAATCGTTGGCTCAGGCCCAGAAGTCGCTGAACGTCGAGTTGGGCTTCGCCGACTACCAGTCGGTCCTTGAACGCAGCGATGTGCAGGCCGTGGTGATTGCCACGCCCACTGCGTTTCACCGGGAAATCGCGGTCGCGGCGGCCCGCGCAGGTAAACACGTGCTCTGCGAAAAACCGATGGCAATGAACGTCGCCGAGTGCGACGCGATCATCGCGGCGGCCGGGAACGCCGGGATCGTGCTGCAGATCGGCTTCATGCGTCGCTACAGCGAGAGCTTTGTGCAAGCCAAGGCGCGAATCGATGCGGGCGAGATCGGTGCCGTCGTCCAGGTCAAGACACTCACCCACGGACCGAGCTACCCGCGTCCCTGGATGTTCGACCTCAAGAAGAGCAACGGCCCGCTCGCCGAGGTGAACAGCCACGATTTCGACACCGTGCGATGGTTCGCCGGCAGCGACCTCGTGGAGGTCTATGCGATCGCGGGCAACTATCGGACGCCCGAGGCTTTGAAGGAATTTCCTGATTTCTACGATCAAGTGCTGCTGACCGCGCGGATGGCCAACGGAACACAGGCCTGCATCAGCGGCGCCCAAGGCGTGCAATACGCCTACGATGCGCGGTGCGAGATCCTTGGCACGCACGGCCTGATCACCATCGGAACCTTGCACGGAAACGAAACGGTGGTCTGCACCAAAGAGAAATCCCTCCACCGGCCCTCCATCGTTTCCTGGACGAATCTGTTCCGCGACGCCTATCTCGCCGAGGACATCGACTTCGTTGACTGCATCCGGACGCAGCGCACGCCTCGCGCAGCCGGACGCGATGGCCGGGCCGCCGTGGCGGCCGTCACCGCCGGCAACGCCTCCATCCGCGAGCGCAACGTCCAAACCGTCCAAAATTGAAAACGATGAAAATCGATCTGCTCCCCATTTATTTTGAGCCGGGCCGAGACGCCGGGTTCGACCGGCAATTGGACGCGCTCCGCGGACTCTTTGGCGGCGAGGCCAATTTTCTGCCGCCGGTGGCCCTCGGCCAGCCGCTGCCGAAGGCGGATGCGGTCCTCTTTCCGCAACTGCTCGGCGAGGCGTATCGGCGCGTTCCGGACTTCAAGGCCATCGACCGGCCGATTCTCATCATCACGTCGGAATTCGGCACGGTTTCCATGTGGGACTGGGAGTTGATCAGCTACCTGAAGGAGCAAAACGTCGCGACCCTTGCGCCCTACACCGGCGCGCAGGCCCGCAAGGTGCTCGCCGCGATCCGCGTCCGGCGCGAACTCACGGAGACCAAGTTCGTGGTCTATCAGGACAACCCCGGCGACGGCCAGCAGGCCCCGATCTTCAAGCGTTTTTATTGGTGGGAAAACGAATGCACCCAGCGGATGGTGAAAAAATTTGGAATTACGCTGGAAAAACGCAGCTATCGCGAACTCGGGCTGCGCGCGAAGGCGATTTCTGACGCCGACGCCGAGGGCGCGCGCTCGGGCTGGGATCTTCCGGTCGACGGCGTGCTGCCGCGCTCGCTGAACAGCTCGACGAAGCTGTATCTGGCGGTCAAAGCCGATCTCGCGGGCGAGCGGAATGTCCGCGCGATCGGGATCAACTGTCTGAACGAGTCGCACTTTTCCGACACGACTCCCTGCCTCGCGTGGAACCGGCTGTTCATGGAGAGCGGGATCATCTGGGGCTGCGAGGGCGACTCGGTCTCGATGTTGACCAAACTCATTCTCCACCGCTCGCTCGGCGCCCCGATTTTGATGACGAACCTCTATCCGTTCGCGCTCGGCGACGCCGCGCTGAAGCACGAGCGCATCGCCGCGTTTCCCGCCGTCAAAGGCGATCCGCGCAACTACGTCCTCGTCGCGCATTGCGGCTACATGGGCGTGATCCCGCAATCGTTCGCGACCGAATGGAAACTGAAGCCCAAGGTGCTCTCCATCGTGGATGACAACGCCAACGCGATCGACGCGCGCCTGCCCACGGGGGACATCACGCTGGCCAAGATTCACTCGAACTTCGACCGCATGACCGTCGCGGAGGGCGAGCTGGAGGGCTATGCGCAATACCCGGGCTCCGACTGCCGCAACGGCGGCATCGTCCGCGTCAACGACGGCCATCGACTGATGACGCGCCTCTCCTCGCACCACTACCTCCTCATGACGGGACATCAGCGCGCCGACTTGGAGACCATCGCGCCCATCTTCGCGCTCGACCTCGACATCCTTTGAAAATGAAAGCCGCCCTCCTCTTCGCCAAAGACGACATCCGCGTGCAGGATATTTCCCGCCCCGAGATCGGTGAGGGGGAAATCCTGCTGCAAACCGCGAGCGCCTCGATCTGCGGCACCGACATTCGCATGCTCAAGCACGGCCATCCGTATGCGACGCCGGAGAAACCCCTCGTTATCGGGCACGAAATGGCGGGCGTCATCGCCGAGGTCGGTGCGGGCGTGCGTTCGTTTCGGCCCGGTCAGCGCGTGTGCATCGCGCCCAACTACAATCCCGTCTCGAGCCGGCTCGTTGTCTCGGGCGACGGCCATCTCGATACCGGCTATCGCGCGCTGGGCATCCACGAGCACGGGGCCTTCGCTGAGTTCGTGCGCATCCCACGCGACGCCGTGCTGCAAGGAAATGTTTTCCCGATTGCCGATCACGTCAGCTTCGCCGCCGCCGCGCTGGTCGAGCCGCTGGCCTGTGTTTACAACGCCTACGAAAAGGCGCGCACCGGCCCCGGTGACACCGTGCTCATCATCGGCGCGGGACCGATCGGTCTCATGCACGCCAAGATTTCCAAGATGGCCGGCGCGGGAAAAGTGATCGTGAACGACGTGAATCCCGAGCGGCTCGCGATCGCACGCCAGCTTGACGCGAGCTTCATCACTATCGTGGGCGATCCCGGGGCCGAGCTGGAGAAACTCACCGGCGGCCAGGGTGCGGATGTCATCATCACCGCCTGCCCCGTCGCGACGATGCAGACCCGCGCCATCGAGCTCGCGGCGATCAACGGCCGCGTGATCTTCTTCGGCGGACTGCCCAAGGGCGCGTCAGTGGTGCCGCTCGACACCAACATCATTCACTACAGACAACTGCTCGTCACCGGGACGACGCGGCAGAGCCTGCGGCATTTCCAGAAGACGCTCGACCTGATCAGCAGCGGGGTGATCGAAGTTGAGAACCTGATAACCTCGACGCATTCCATCGCGGAGGCGAAGGCGGCGATCACCCAGGCGATGGCCACGCGCGGCCTGAAGACCCGGATCGCTTTCGAGGTCTGAACGACGTTTTAACCGTGCGTTTGCTTCTTGGAGTCGATCTCGGCACGCAGGGAACTAAGGCCGTCCTGCACGCGGCCGACGGCGCGTGTCTGGCCGAATCGTTTGTCCGCTCGCAGCCCAGGTACCCCGCACCCGGCGCGGTGGAGGAGGAGCCCGCCGATCAACTGGCGTCAGTGATTGCGACGATCCGCGACTGCCTCGCCAAATCGGGCGCGAATCCTTCCGCGGTTGCCGGCCTGGCCATCGCCGGCCAGATGGCGGGGGTTATCGGCATCGGGGCCGACGCCATCGCGGTCACGCCGTATGATTCGTGGCTCGACACCCGTTGCTCGCCCTACATCGAGCGGATGCGCCAGCACGCGTCCGCCGTCCTCAAAAAGACGGGCAACGCCCCCAGTTTCAATCACGGCCCGAAAATCCTGTGGTGGAAACACGAACGGCCGGAAGTCTACGGACGGGTCGCGGCCTTCGTCCAGCCCGCGGCCTATGTCGCGATGCGGCTTTGCGGATTGAATGCCGACGAGGCGTTCATCGATCCCACTTACCTTCATTTTTCAGGGTTTGCCGACAACCGCGCGCAACGTTGGGATGCGAAGCTCTGCCAATTATTCGACGTAGGGCTCACGAAGCTCCCGCGTATCGTCAGCTCGGAGTCGGCGGTCGGCGCGGTGACGCCTGCTATGGCGACGGCGTGCGGCCTCCGCTCCGGCACGCCGGTGCTCGCGGGCTGCGGGGATACGGCGGCGAGTTTTCTGGCGTGCGGCGCCACCGAGCCCGGGGTCTGCGTCGATGTCGCGGGCACCGCGTCGGTTTTTGCGGCGACCACGCGCGACTTCATGCCGGATGTCGCCAGCGGCATTCTGGGATGCGGCCGCTCTGGCATCCCCGGGCTCTGGCATCCGTATGCCTATGTGAACGGCGGCGGACAAAATCTGGAGTGGTTCCGCGCTGCGATCCTGAAACACACGCGTTCGTTTGCCGAACTGGATGCGGCCGCGGCGGACGATTCCGGCGACGCCGACCTGCCCTTTTTTGTGCCGCATCTCGGAGGCCGGGTCTCCCCGGCTTGGCCGCACCTGCGCGGCGCGTGGGTGGGCCTGCACTGGAATGTATCCGAAGCGTCCCTGTTTCGCGCGATGCTGGAGGGTGTCGCACTCGAATATGCAATCTACCGCGATGCCGCACGCCGGTTGCAGGAAGACTTCATCGTTCGCGAAATTCGCATCACCGGTGGCGGCGAGAAGAGCGCCGCTTGGAACCAGCTCAAGGCTGACCGCCTGCAAGCCCGGGTCGTCACCATCGAACGGGGCGGCGGCGCCCCGATGGGCGCGGCCCTTCTGGCCGGACTAGGCACCGGAGTCATCCCCGACCTGAAGGCCGCGCTGCCGCAGTGGATCGCGTTCGGCCGCAGTTTCGCGCCGAACGCGGCGACGGCCAATCTGTCGCAACGGCGCGCACGCCGCTATGCCGATCTCCTGGCGGCACTGCACCAATGGACGGCCGACGCCCCGTGACGTTTATGTCTCCTCAATTCCAACCTGCCGCGAAGCCGACGATGTATTTCATCGGCGTCACCACCGGAAAGTCGTCGATCAACCGGATCTTTCCGGAGTGGGCGAAACAACTCGGCTTGGGCGACTGCGAGCTGCGCGGCTTCGATTTCAAACTGCACGACGAACCCGCGCGCTACCGGGAAACGGTCGATTTCATCAAGCGCGATCCGCTTTCGCTCGGGGCGTTGGTGACGACCCACAAGATCGATCTCTGCTCTGCGTGCCGCGACCAGTTCGATGAGCTTGAGCCGCTGTCCGCATCGATGGGGGAAATCAGCAGCATCTACAAACGCCACGGTCGCCTGCACGCCCGCGCCGCCGATCCGTGGACCGTCGGATACGCGTTGGACGCCTTTCTTCCTCCCGGCTATTGGCGCAACGGCGCGGAGGCGCTGATTCTCGGCGCAGGCGGATCGGCCGTGGCCCTCGCGTGGCATCTCTCCACGCCGGAGCACGGCGCGAACCGGCCCGCACGCATCCATGTCGCGAACCGCAGCACGCAGCGGCTCGATCACCTTTCGTCCCTGCACGCCAAGTGGCCGGTCACCGTGCCGCTTTCTTGCCATCACGTGCCGGTCCCGCAGCTCGCCGATGAACTGGTCGCTCGCCTCCCCTCTGGCTCGCTGGTGGTCAACGCCACCGGGCTGGGCAAAGACGCCCCCGGTTCGCCACTCACGGATGCGGTGGTGTTTCCCTCCAACGCGATCGTCTGGGAATTCAACTACCGCGGCGATCTGGTGTTCCTCGATCAGGCCCGTGCCCGGGAAAAATCGTGCAACCTGCGCATCGAGGATGGGTGGATTTATTTCATCCACGGCTGGACGCGCGTCATCTCCGACGTCTTCGCCCGCGAGATTCCGACCCACGGCCCCGAGTTCGACGCGTTGAGTAGGATCGCCGCCCAAACCCGCTGAGACGTCCGCCATGAATTTCATCAAACCTGCCACCACGTTTATCCAGCCTTTCGCCGTCTCGTTTAACCTGGTCGAAGGGATCATGCTTAATCCCAAGTCGCATCTCGTGCGGCGCGCCGGGGACATGAAGGGCCACTATCGCGACCACGAGGCGCTGGCCGCCCTGATTGCCGCCGGCAATCCGACGCACTACGAAGTCTTCGAGACGCCAGTGCCGCATGAATACGGCCACCTGATGTATTGCATCAGTAAACTCCACCCGGGATTGGTCGGCGAAGAGTGGTTCATGACCAAGGGCCATTATCACACCGCCATCAACACCGGCGAAATCTACCTGGCCCTGCGCGGCGAGGGCTTGATGATGATGAAGACGCCCGACGGCCAGTGCCGCCACGAGCGCTTTGAGCCCGGCCGGATGGTTTATGTCCCGCCCTACTGGGGCCACCGCTCGATCAACACCGGCCGCGAGCCACTGATCAGTTTTTGTGTTTATCCGGGAGACGCAGGGCACAATTACGGCGACATCGAGAAGGAAGGATTTCCGCGACGGGCCTTCTGTCGCAACGGAGCCACCGTGGTCGAATAGCCATGGGCCGGATTTTAGTCACGCCCCGCTCGGTCACACAACACGGCCACCCGTCGCTGCGCCGTCTCACCGCGGCGGGACACGAAATTATTTTGGGCCCGCCAGGCCGCCAGCCCACAGAGGACGAGTTGCTCGCCGCGCTCCCAAGCTGCGTGGGTTACCTCGCGGGAGTGGAGCCCGTGTCGGCTCGCGTGCTGGCAGCCGCGTCTGGACTTCGGGCCATCAGCCGGAATGGAACCGGCACCGACAGCATTGACGCCACCGAGGCCGCCTCGCGCGGCATCGCAATCTTGCGCGCAGAGGGGGCCAACGCGCGGGGAGTGGCCGAACTCACGTTTGCGCTGATCTTCGCCCTCGTCCGCGACCTTTCCCAAACCGATGCGGCGCTGAAACGCGACCAATGGACTCGCCGCCAGGGCATCGAGCTTGAGGGCCGCTCGCTCGGACTGATCGGGTGCGGCCGCGTCGGAAGAATCGTCGCCGGCATCGCGGGCGCGCTGGGGATGAACGTCCTCGCCTCCGATCCCGTGGCGGAAGGAAAATTCCATCCCGGGGATTTCTTTCGCTTTGTCCCGATCGACGAGGTCTTTCGCTGTGCGGAAATTCTCAGCCTGCATTGCCCGCCCTCTCCCGACGGCCGGCCCATCCTCGATCGCAACGCCCTGTCATCGTGCCGTCGCGGGGTGTTTGTCGTGAACACCGCGCGCTTCGATCTGATCGATCCCGTCGCCATGCTCGGCGCGCTCGACAGCGGGCATGTGGCGGGACTCGGGCTCGACGTATTTGCCGAAGAGCCGCCCAAGGACACCACGCTGGTCAGACACTCCCGCGTCATCGCCACCTCCCACGTCGGCGGATTCACGCAGGAAAGCGTGGATCGCGCAATGGACGCCGCCGTGGACAATCTCCTGCGCGCGTTGGCCGCGCCGCGCGCGGAACGCGAGGTTTCATGATCCGCGCATCGGCCCGCGCCGGCGCGTTCGGTGGTCCGCCCTTCCTGCCTTGCGAATTTTCGTCCCGCGCCAGATGCATGGTGCGTTCCCCATGAATTTGCCGGCGACCAATCCCCTTGTCCTCGTGACCGGAGGCACCAGCGGCATCGGCGCGGGCGTTTGCCGCGCGCTCGCCGCGGCGGGACATCGTGTGATCGCGGGGACAAATTCTGCCGCGGAAATCGAGTCGTTTCAACCCATCCCAAATGTGACGGCAGTTCATCTCGACGTCACCGAGCAGGCGTCCGTCGATGCCGTGCTCCACGCGATCGATGGCGAACTCCACGGGCTGGTGAACTGCGCCGGCATCATTCAGCGCGCCGGTGCGGAGTTTGAGATTGATGGCTTCAGGCGGACCCTGGAGGTGAATCTGGTTGGCACGATGCGCATGTGCGTTTCGGCGAAGCCCCGGTTCGCGCGCACTGGCGCGGCGATCGTCAACACCGCATCGATGCTCTCTTTTTTCGGCTCGCCGCTGGTGCCGGGCTACTCCGCGTCCAAGGGCGGGGTCATGCAATTGACCAGGAGCCTCGCGGCGGCGTGGGCACAGGAAAACATCCGCGTCAACGCCGTGGCCCCGGGTTGGATCGCCACCCCGCTGACGCAGCCGCTGCAGGACAACGAGCAGCAAGCGATGCCCATCATGCGGCGGACACCGCTTCGGCGTTGGGGCCTGCCCGACGAAATCGGATCGGTCGTCCGGTTTCTCCTTTCCGACGAGGCGCGCTTCATGACCGGCGCGATTGTTCCCGTCGATGGCGGCTACTCGGCCGTCTGATCGGGAGTCCGGTCGTTCGCTCACGGAAAAACCGAAGTGGAAATGAATTCATGAACCAGCCTTCACCCTCAAACGACCCGAATTGGATTCCCTACCGGCACCCCCAGCCGCCCGAGTCGCCGCCGGAGATTGTCATCAAGGATGTCATTCCCGAGGACGATCGCGTGTGGGTGCCCGTGGGCGAGAAGGCGTGGTTTCGTCCCTTGTGCCTGTGCGCGTCGCGGGGCTATTGGGTGAATCTGTTGAAAGTGCAGAGCGCGGGGGTGCTGTCGCGTCACCGCCACCCGCAGCCCGTGCACGGCTACGTGATCAAGGGGAGTTGGCGCTATCTGGAGCACAACTGGAAGGCCACCGAAGGCTCCTACGTTTACGAAGCGCCCGGCGAGACCCACACGCTCGTCGTCGATCCCGGCGTGGCGGAGATGATCACGCTCTTTCAGGTCAACGGCGCGATGATCTACGTCGATCCCGATGGCAACACGACGGGCTACGACGATGTGTTCACCCGCATCGCGAAATGCCGCCGGCATTATGAAAGCAACGGCCTCGGGGGCGGCTTCGTCGATCAGTTCATCCGCTGAATGGCGCCGTGGCGCGGAGATGATTCCGATCCGCGCGCCACGTTGGCGTTTCAGGCGTCGAATCGCTTCTTCCGGCGATACTGCCCCGGGGAAAGTCCGGTGCGCTTTTTGAAGAATCGCACCATGTATTCCTGATATTCGAAGCCGGCCAGCTCCGCGATCTGCGGCAGCACATAGTCCGTTTCGAGCAGGAGCTGCCGGACGCGACGAAACCGGATTTCCTGAATCTCCTCCAATGGGCTGCGACCGACCAGGTGGGCGAATTTCTTTTCCAAGGCCCGGCGCGACATGCCGGCGGCGCGCGCGACTTCCGTAACGTTCAGGCCCCGGCACGCGTTTTCCCGCACGAAGCGAATCGCCTTGGCCACGCGCGCATCCGGCACCGCGACCACGTCCGAGGACTGACGCACCACCACCTGGCCAGGCTCGATAAAGTAATTCCCGTTCGCGATTTTCTCCCCGCCCATCATGCGCGTGAGCATGGCGGCCGCCTCGAAACCGAGTTTTTGCACGTTTTGGTCGAGGCTGGAAAGCGGCGGTGACGCGACTTCGCAGAGCACGGGGTCGTTGTCCACGCTGACCACCGCGACATCGTCCGGCACGTGCACTCCGGCGCGGCGGCACGCATCCAGAATTAGGATGCCCTGGGTGTCATGCGCGACCATGATCCCGATCGGCGTCGGCAGCGTACGCACCCAGCCCGCGATCTGCTCCTCCGCCTGCTCCCAACCAAGCCCGGGCTCGGTGAGCATCGGCCGGATGGCGACATTTCTGCATCCGCGCTCGTAAATCGCATGGAGGAAGGCTTCCCTCCTCAGCCGGTCCCAGCCCTTGCTGCCCGGGACGCCCACGTAGACGAAATTGCGCAGGCCCCGTTCTAGGAAATGTTCGGCCACCCGGTTTGCGATCATCTGCTGATCGGGCATGAGTGTGGGCAGGCTCGGCTTGTCCACGAGATGCCGGAGACTGACAACGGCGATGCCGCGATCGCGTGCCACACGGCAA
>CAMATV010000058.1 GCA_945861235.1 Opitutus sp. GAS368 | reverse complement strand
CTGGAGTTCTTCGCCTTTTGGAGCGCGCATGAGGACGCCTTCCGGCTCTTCGAGAAATACCAACTTCATCCGCAGATTTGGATCACCGTCCCCAGCCCGGCCGGGACGTTGCCGCGCGATCAGCAGATCAAAGAAGCATCCGCGAAGCTGCTACCGATGGTCGAGCGGACGCGGAAGCTCGGGTGCCAGCTCGGCCTGTATAATCATGGCGGTTGGGGCGGTGAGCCCGAGAACCTCGTCGCGGTGTGCGAATACCTCCGCGAGCACCACGGCGCGTCGCACGTCGGCATTGTCTATAACCAGCACCACGGCCACAGCCATGTGGATCGCTTCACCCAAGCCATGGCCGCGATGAAGCCGTATCTACTCTGCCTGAATCTCAACGGCCTGACGCGCGACGGCGACAAGCGCGGTATGAAGATCCAGCCGGTCGGCCATGGCGAACTGGACCTGCCGATGCTGAAGATCATCGCGGCCTCCGGCTATCGCGGCCCCATCGGCATCATCGGCCACACCAACGACGACGTGGAACTGCGCCTGCGCGACAATCTCGACGGTCTTGACTGGCTCGTGCCGCAGCTCGACGGAAAGCCCGCCGCCAAAAAGCCCGAAGCACGCCTGCCTTTGCTCCCCAAGCCCGCAGCCCCGGTGAAGCCGGGCAAGTGACTTCAAGAAACGACGCATGAACCCCGCTTTCACACTCTTTGCCGCCCTGCTGCTCACGCCCGTGGCTGCGCTGCATGCGGCCGACGCATCGGCGAAGGAGCCCAATATCATCTTCATCCTGGCCGACGATCTCGGCTGGGGGGATCTCGGTTGCTACGGAAACTTGGACATTGCCACTCCAAACCTCGATCGGATGGCCACCGAGGGGATGTTGTTCGAGCAATTCTACGTGAACGCTTCCCTCTGCTCACCTTCCCGCGCAGCCATGCTGACGGGACGCTTTCCGGCTGAACTGGGCATCCACTACTGGATGGCGCCGACGCACAACCGGCGCATGGGCATGCCCGAGGCGCTCGAACCCAAGATCGAGAACCTGCCGCGCACCTTGCAACGGACCGGGTATCGCACCGGCCACTTCGGCAAGTGGCACGTGGGCGAAGACAAGGCCGTCCCCGTCACCGCTTACGGATATGACGAGACTGACATCATCTGGCAGGGCGTCGGCCCGAATCCCCGCGTCCGGATGAACGCCCCCGACGGCACCGCCAAGCTGGTGGACCGGAGCATCGCCTTCGGGGAAAAGTGCATGGCCGACGGCCGGCCATTTTTCGTCACCTTGTGGCTGCGCGACGTCCACGCCGATCTGGCTCCCACTGCTGAGGCGCTCGCACGTTACGAGCGTTTCCGGAGCCGTCCGGGAATAGCGACGGCGATGCAGATCTATTATGCAGCCGTGACGGAGATGGACGCCCAGATCGGTCGGCTGCTGGATTGGATCGACGCCGAGCCGGCCCGGGCCGCAAACACGTTGGTGATTTTCACCAGCGACAACGGCCCCGAAGCGCCGGAGATTTCTCATGCCGGCTACCATGCGGCCGGTTCGACCGGACCTTTCCGCGGCAGGAAACGAAGCCTCTACGAAGGCGGCATCCGGATGCCGTGTATCGTCCGATGGAAGGGCCGCATCCCGGCGGGCACGGTCGATCAAACGTCCGTCGTCAGCGGGGTTGATCTGCTGCCCACGCTGGCGGGACTCGCGGGCACCCGCCTCCCCGAGGGAACGGCCATCGATGGCGAGGATTTCTCGAAGACCTTGTTCACCGCAAAAGGGCACGTCCGCGCCAAGCCGCTGCTCTGGGAGTGGCGGTTCGAAGGCGTCGGCCCGCTCATCAACCGCAGCCCCATGCTGGCGATCCGCGATGGCGACTGGAAACTGCTCTTCAATCCGGATGGAAGTCGCGTCGAACTCTATGACATTCCGCGGCAGCCCATGGAGCTGCACAGTCAGGCCGACAAACATCCGGATGTCGTGGCCCGTCTCCGCGCGACCGCCCTCGCCTGGCAGAAAACCCTGCCCGACGGTCCACGCACCGAGCATCCTGGCTCACTCGACTATCCCGGCTATCATGAGGCTCCCGGCCGCGGGCCGCTGCTTGACCGGAAGCGCTATGAGAAGCTGCTCGAACCCGTGCGCATACAGTTGATGCGGGAGACCACTCAAAGTAAATCCGCTGAAAACAAGACGAAGTGAAATTCGCCCTTCCGCTTCTTGCCGCCCTGCTGCTCGCGTCGCTGGCGAACGCCGCCGAGCTGAAGCTTCCCTCCATCTTCTCCGATCGCATGGTGCTGCAAAGTGCGCAGGCGGTGCCGGTGTGGGGCTCGGCTGATCCGGGTGAGCAGATCGCCGTTGAGTTCGCTGGGCAAAGCAAGACCGCCGAAGCCGGGGCGGACGGCAAATGGCTCGTAAAGCTCGATGCGCTCGAAGCCAGCGCGGAATCCCGCGAATTGGTCGTGAAATCGCTGACCCGGAACCGCGCGGTGAAGGTCGCGGATGTGATCGTGGGCGAAGTGTGGGCGGGCGGCGGGCAGTCGAACATGGAGTTCGACATGAAGGCGATCACGAGCGCTACCGCGGAGATTGAAGTGTCTGCGAACCCGGCGCTGCGACAGTTCCATGTGCTGAAGAATCCTACGGCCGATGCCCCGGCGGACGATGTGCAAGGCTACTGGACGGTGGCGCGGCCTGGCACCACTGAGGATTTCATCGCGGCGGGCTACTACTTTGCCAAAACCATCCACCGTGAGCTGAACACGCCCGTCGGCCTCATCAAAGTGTGCTGGGGAGGCTCGAAGGTAGAGCCGTGGATCAGTCCGGCATCGCTCGCCAGTGTCCCTGAGTTGGCCGCGGGCGCCAGGAACATGAACGCCATGAGCGAGCGGAACAAACAGGCCTTCCGCGCCTGGCTGAAGCGAACCAATCGCGAGGACCGCGCTCCGGGCGATGTGGCGCGGTTCATCAGCGGACCGACGTCGAAAGACGACGGCTGGGTGGCGGTGAAGGACAGCGGGCCGGTGTCCGATACGTCGTTGCCCAAGCTCGGCGCATTCTGGTTTCGCAAGGAAGTCGTGCTGCCCGTGCGGCAGACCGGAGCGGCGCAGGTGTTACAGTTCGGTCCCTCGGCGCAGTTTGATCAGGTGTATTGGAACGGTACGCTCGTCGGCGAGCGCACGGTGGACAGCTTCACCGGCCTCATCAGCGTGCGCCATTACCTGATTCCCCCTGCACTTTTGAAGGAGGGCGTGAATCAACTCGCCGTGCGCATTTTCGCTCCGGCGGAGCTGCCGGGCTTCAGTTGGTTTCCCAGCGTGGGCACCACGAAGATGCTCGGCGGCTGGATGGCAACGGCGGAGTATGCGCTGCCTCCGCTCGACGCAGCCGCGACAAAGGCGGCCCCGCCGCTCACCGGCCAGCACGTCCTGCCGGGCAGACTTTTCAACGGCATGGTGCATCCCATCCTGCCGTATGCCATCCGTGGCGTGCTCTGGTATCAGGGGGAATCGAACGTTCCGAACGCCATGGCCTACCGCACCGCTTTCCCGCTGCTGATCAAGGATTGGCGGCAGCACTGGCAGCAGGGTGATAGTCCCTTTTATTTCTGCCAGCTCGCGAGTTTCAAAAGCAAGACCGAGGAACCAGGCGAGAGCCAGTGGGCCGAACTGCGCGAGGCCCAACTGATGACGCTCACCGTGCCCAACACCGGCATGGCGGTGCTGATCGACACCGGCGAATCCGAGGACATCCATCCACAAAACAAGCAAATCGTCGGTGAGCGCCTCGCTCGGATCGCGCTCGCCAAAACGTATGGCCGCGCCATCCCCCATTCTGGCCCGACCTACGCCTCGATGAAGATCGAGGGCAGCAGCATCCGTCTCACCTTCGACAACCTTTCCGGCGGACTCGTCGCCCGGGAAGTGCCCGCCACTTACGACGTGATGGCCAAGGCCAAGAAGACCGCTCCGCTCGTGCGCAACCGCCCGCACAGTCAGCTCGAAGGCTTTGCCCTTTGCGGCGCGAACCGCAAATGGGTCTGGGCGGATGCTCGGATAGAAGGCGCCACTGTCGTCGTTTGGTCCCATCAGGTGCCTGCCCCCATTGCGGTGCGTTACGCGTGGGCGGACAACCCCACTTGCAACCTTTTCAACCAGGCCGGTCTGCCCGCCACGCCCTTCCGCACCGACGATTTCCCTTTCATCCCGCCGCCGGCCGCCGCCCCCAAAGGCAACCCGGCAAAAACGATGTCACCACCATGAGATCCGCACTGCCCAAACTTCCGCTTCTCACCGCCCTGTTGCTTTCGACATTCGCGTGTCCGGCCCCGGCCATCGCCGCTGAGCCGCGCCCCAACATTCTCCTCATCCTGGCCGACGACATGGGCTGGGGTGACCTGCGTTGCCACGGAAACGATCGCCTGGATACGCCGGTGCTCGACCAACTGAAAAGCCAGAGCGTGGAACTCGATCACTTCTACGTCAGCCCCGTCTGCTCGCCCACGCGGTCGTCGTTGCTCTCGGGACGGCATCATCTTCGCTTGCGAGTGATCAACACCACGAACGCCCTCGAAGTCATGTCCGGCGACGAGGTAACTATCGCCGAAGCGTTGAAACCGGCCGGATACGTCACGGGCTGTTTTGGCAAATGGCACAACGGCTCCAACCATCCCTCCACGGCGCGCGGCCAGGGCTTCGACGAGTTCTTCGGCTTCAGCGGCGGATTCTTTTCGAACTATTTCGATCCGGAGTTGGAACACAACGGCGTGGTCGCGCCA
This sequence comes from Opitutus sp. GAS368, assembly GCA_945861235.1. Taxonomy (GTDB): domain Bacteria; phylum Verrucomicrobiota; class Verrucomicrobiia; order Opitutales; family Opitutaceae; genus GAS368. The sequence continues at coordinate 7,355 of CAMATV010000058.1, read as the reverse complement.
CGCAAGGGTTTCATCACCGACGTGATCGCCGACGCCGCACTCGCGTTCATCGAACGCGAGCGGACGCATCCGTTCTTCTGTTACGTGCCGTTCAACGCGTGTCATTCCCCGATGCAGGCGCCAGCGGATCTGTTTGCCAAATACAGCCAACGCGGTTTCGCGCCGATGGAAGCCGCGGTGTATGCGATGGTCGAGAATCTCGATCACAACACGGGCCGGCTGCTGGCGAAACTCGACGAACTCGGCCTCGCGGCGAACACGATCGTGATTTTCGCGACCGACAACGGTCCGAACTCCCGGCGTTTCAACGGCGGAATGCGCGGGGGCAAGGGCAGTGTCTTCGAGGGTGGCATGCGGGTGCCGTGCTTCATCCGCTGGCCGGGCAAGCTGGAGGCAGGCAAGGTCATCAGCCAGATCGCCCAGCATGTGGATGTGTTGCCCACGTTGCTCGACTTCGCCGGCGTGCCCTCGCCGACGGGCCGGCCCCTCGACGGCATGAGCCTGGGGCCACTGCTGCGAGGCACGGCCAAAGCCTGGCCGGAACGGATGCTCTTCGATCTCACCGGCCGGGGGGGCAAGGATGGGGCACCTATGCCGCTTTACCCGGGCACCGCGCGCACGCCGACGCACCGCTGGGTCCACGACGGTAAACAGGAATACCTTTTCGATCTCCGAAACGACCCCGGCGAAGCGAACAACCTCCTGACCCAAGAACCGGCCCTCGCCGCCAAGCTGGCCGGCACCTACGAGCGATGGTTTCGCGAGGCGACCGCCCCGACCGGGGGCAAAGTCAAACGCTTCCCGATCACGCTCACCGCCGGCACTGAATTGCTGGTGCCGAGTGCCGAGCTGCGAGGCGGCGCACGCTTCTTCGGCAAAGGCTGGGATTATGACTGGGCCACCGGCTTCGACTCGCCGAACGCCGCCATTGTTTGGAATCTTGAGGTGCCACAGGCTGCCACCTACGAAGCCCAAGTCCTATATACGGCGAAGAGCACCGGTGGTTTCGTCCGGGTGGAGGTGGGCGGCAACACGGTCCGAGGCGCCATCAATGCGGCCCATGAACCTCCGGAAATCCCGCGCCCCGACCTCGTCACGCGCTGGGAGGTGCCCGACAAGGTTTTCCGACCGCTCGGCATCGGCCGCATCGCGATTCCGGCCGGGCCGCACGAATTCAAGGTCACCGCCACCACCGGCGTCGAAATTCAGACCGTCCGACTGCATCGCATTCCCGTGGCCAAATGAATCTGACCCGGCGGCAACGGTTCATCCCTTTCGTGTTGCTCGGCGCGCTCGGGGCGCTCGGCTCCGTGGGCGCGGGAGCGGCACTGCCCTCCGCTCCGATCGATCTGCTGACCGACACGGATTTCAAGTTCGGGCTGAAGGGGCGCGATCGGGAGAAGCGCCCCTTCGAGATCCGATGGAGCGCCAGAGCGGAGCGGCCGGTCTGGCAGGTGGCCCAGCATCACAGCCAAAGCAATGTCGCCGACCAGGCCGGGCAGACGATTCGCCCCGGGGGCTTCACCTTCAAGGATGAGCGGCAGTGGTTGAGCATCCACCCTGAGGGAGAAGACGCGGATTTCATTTTGGGGGTCAACGCCCGCCGTGAGTTCGGCGACACGTTCCGAGGCAAAGGGGATCCGTGGCCCCACTTGTATCTCACGCAGCGCATCAGCCCGTCCGGCGGTCACCTCGGGCCGGATGCACCCAGCCTCGCGGACTTGAGCCGACTTGATTTCGGGATCCGGGTCCGGCTCCTCTTTGACCGCCGCAACGCCACCTCGGGTCACGACCCAAGGCTTCACGCCGCGCAATTTGTCTTCTTCCTCACTATCCAGAACCTGAATCGCGCGTCTCCCGGCCATGGCGATTATTTCTGGTTCGGTGTCATGCTCTATGACGACCGGTACCCCGTCACCAGTCTGAAGGCCCAGTTGGACGCGGGCTCCCCGAAAAAACCCGCGACGGGAAAACTGATCTATGACATCGGCGTCAAGCCGTTCACCGAGCGGGTCGTCGCCGCGGGCGAGTGGGTGGACGTGCACGGTGATCTGCTGCCCCATGTCATCGTGGGCCTCAACGAAGCCTGGAGGCGCGGATATCTTGGAGACTCCAAGAATTTATCTGACTATCGCGTGGGCAGTGCGGTCCTCGGCTGGGAGATCACCGGGCTGAACGACGCCGCCATGGCCGTACGAAACCTCCGCTGCCAGGCGCGAACCAAGCGATGAGCAATCAAGTCACGCCGCCTGGCGGATCACTTCCTCGATCTTCGCCCCACCACTTCAATAGCATCCCCAAAACTCCTATGATCGCCCAACCTCGAATTCCCTCAGGCACACCCCACCGGCGCGGTTTCGCGGCCCTCGTTTCCGCGCTGTCTCTCATCGCCATCGCTCACGGTCAGATCACGCCCGCGCCGACATCCGCCGCACCCAAGACCGCCCCACCGGTCGTGCTTTCGCCGTTCGAGGTCAGCTCATCCGTCGACACCGGATATTTCGGCCAGGACACGCTCGCCGGCACGCGCCTCCGCACCAATCTGAAGGACATCGCCGCGGCGATCAGTCCGATGACCGCAGAGTTTCTGCGCGACATCGCCGTGACGGACGTCAACGGCGCGATGGAATACGGCCTCGGCACACGCGTCGACACCGAGGACGGGAGCGCGGCCGCGGTCGGCGGCTCCTATACCTCCCTTGGCGGAGGGCCGCGCTCGATTCGGATCCGCGGCCTACCCGGCGGCGGGCGGAGTCTCAATTTCTTCGGCGCTCCGGGAGAGGTCGACCTCTACATGGTCGATCAAATCCAGGTCTCGCGCGGACCCAACTCGATCCTCTACGGCCTCGGTTCGCCGGCGGGCATCGTGAATGTCTCCAGCAAACAGGCACAGACCGACAAGAACACCTACAGCATTTCCAACCGGGTCGATTCCTGGGATGGCCAGCGCTGGACCGCCGACGCCAATCTCGCTTTGATCAAAAACAAGCTCGGCTTCCGCGCCGTCGCGCTCCGCGGCCGCGAGGAATCGTGGCGCGCCGCCGGCTACAACGACCAGGATCGCATCTTCCTTGCCGGCAAGTGGCAAATTGACCGGAAAACGACGCTGAAAGTGGAGTTCGAGCACGGCGAAGTCAGGCGTTTCACACCGCGCCCGTATTGGGGCATGGACCTCACCTCGACGTGGAACGTCAGCGGCCAGCCGCTCTTCAACAACTTCGCCGCCAACTATGTCCCCGGGACACCGGGCACTGGGGTGACCGGCACCCCAGGCACGCCGATCCGCGATACGGGTGCGACGAACGTCATCGGCGTGGTCGAACTTGGAGCGGACTACATTGTGGTGAGCGATCGGTTTCCCTACGCGCAAAATTTCCGCCAGTTCACGAAGGCAGACTATCCGAATCCCACATCAGTCCCGGCGCCAGATTTTGTCATGGGCCGGCGAAATCCCGAGGCGGTCATCGAGGCGAATTGGGTGAGACTGGCCTCGCGCGTCGAAAATGCCTCTGCGTTTTTCCAGCGCGAGCTCGCCCGTGATCTCAATCTCGAACTGGCCTTCAACCGCCAGACCAGCCGGAGCTTCGTCCACCAGATCGCGTGGAACTTCAACGGCGTCTCCGCCGACACCAATCTCTATTTGCCCAATGGCACGCTGAAGCCCGCGGCCAACCTTTACCACGCCGACGTCCAACCAACCAGCGGCCCCAGCAGCTCGCAGGTGGAGCAGGGGCGCATCACGCTTTCCTATGAAAAAAGCGTGCCTCGCATCGGCACGTTCCGACTCGCGGGACTCGGCGAAACGGCAAAAACGGAATCACGCTCCCTCGTCCTCCAGCAATTCTGGATGAAGGGTCCTAGTGTCACGAGCGGCGGAGCGTTCAATCTCACGCCGGAAAATAACGTCAACAAAGTCATCCATCGTTTCTATTTCAATTCGATCAACGACCTGAACGACCCCAACTTTCGTATCCCGGGGCCCTACGATCTCTCGGGCCCGACCAAGTATCAGGATCCGCGCACTGGGGTCGTCAGCAACATCTACATGCAGGAAATCCCGCTCAGCGGCGTGAACATCAATTACACGAATCGCGAGATCGGTGCCTATATGGGAGTCGCCCAGGCGTATCTCCTGAAAGACCGGCTGGTTGCGACCTATGGATATCGCGCCGATCGCCTGACGAGCCGAGTTGCCGCGGCCGTTCGCGATCCGGCCGCCGAAGCCATCGCACGTAACACCGGCGTCTGGACGCCAGTCGATCCCGGCACCGCCGTTCCCTCGATTTTCAACGGCCTCACGCGCACGGCGGGCGGCGTGCTGCACGTGACGTCGTGGTTTTCCGGCTTCTACAACCAGTCGAACAATCGCGGTATCCCCAACGCCTTCTTCCGCACCCCGAGCGACCCGCGCCAGACCTCCGGCGCGGATCAAATGCCCCAACCGTCCGGCAACACCAAGGACTACGGCGTGAAACTCAGCCTGTTCAAGAACCGGGTCTTCATCACCGCCACGCGTTTCCACACGGCCTCGCAGAACGAAGGCGCGAACAACACGAACCGGGCGGCCGCAAGCAACATCTGGCTGGCGCTCGCCAACTCCACCGCCCTGAACGCCGAGGAGACCGACAACGCCCGCAAGCAGTCGGAGGTCATCACTCAGGCGACGCAATTGATCCGGGATTCGGAAAGCAGCGGCCAGGAGATTGAAATCGTGGGCAAGCCGCTGCCGGGTTGGTCCGTGTCCGCGAACTACTCCCGGAGCAAGTCGGCGCAGTCCAATATCGGGCGCGAATACCGCGCCTATCTCGATTACTGGAAACCGTACTGGCTGAAATACCGCAACCTGTCGATCAGCCAGAACGCGACCCTGCCGCGGCCGCAGTTCGCTCCGAGCTTCCAGGATTGGAACACTCCGGCCGTGATCGCTGCGACGGGTGACATCACCGCGAACACCGACAGTGTAAATGAGGCAGTCGCCGACATGGAACAAACGCTCTTCGGCATCGCGCCCGCACTGGAAGGCCGGCGCTTCGTCGGCGAGCCGCGGCAAAGCATCAATCTGCGCACGCGTTACGACTTCCAGGAAGGGATGATCAAGGGCCTGTCGGTGGGCATGGGCGTGCGGATTCGCCAGGGGCGCGTAGCGGGATCGCGGTCCGAGTATCATTACCCGGCAGGTGCCCAATACACGGATACGTATAATGGACGAGTAATCGATCAGACCTCATCGGTCAACGCCGCCGACCAAAACGTCTACGACGCCCAGATCGGTTACACGTTTTCACTTCTGAAAAAGAAGGTGCGCTGGAGTATCCAGCTCAACGTGAACAACCTCACGAACCAGCGGGAGCTCGTGGTCAATAACACCGACCCCATCACCCTTGCGCCGGTCCAGTACCGTTATCAGGACCCACGGCAGTTCATCCTGACGAACACGTTTTCATTCTGAATCCTACATCATGAAACGGATCTTCTTGGTTGCGCTCGCCTTTGTTGCCCCGCCAACCAAGGATTCATTCCACTCTACGTGCTGGGCCAAAACCTGACCCCGCAGTGTGGTCAAGCGTCTGGAGATCCAGCGCCGCTTTAAATTTGTCAGCCACACGCCTTCCCAGCGTAGTTACCTATCGTGCCGTCGAAACACAAAGAAGCCCCATCTTTTGTCCGAAGAAAATTCTTCCAGAGCTTAAAGTCATTTAAGGAATTTGAGGCGCGAACTGAACAGCTCGCCAACACCAAGGAGGTTGGTGATGCCTTCGAGATTTTGGTCGAGGCGTATCTGCTCCTTAATCCTGTTTTAAAGGCCAAAGACGTTTGGCTGGTGGGCGATGTGCCATCGCGCATCAGAACGCGTTTAAACCTACCTGCTGACACCAAGGGCATCGACGGTGTTTTCGAGGACACTGATGGGAATCTAATTCCCTACCAAGCAAAGTATCGAACCGACAAAAATGTTTTATCGTACACGGAGGTTAGCTCGTTCTTGGGAGTGACGGAAGAATCGCTCAAAGACCGAGTGATTTTCACCAACGCCCGCGAACTTGCTGGCGACATCACGAAGCGAAAAGGTCTGCGCAGTGTTCGCGCAGCACAGTTTCACGGTTTAGAGGCAGCGGACTTCAGCCGCATCCACGCTTGGCTCACCGATAGAAAACCCGAGTTCAAACGCTGGTCGCCGTTGCCGCATCAAAAAGAGGCCGTCGAAAACATTGCCGCAGAGCTTGAGCAAGCGAGCAGAACTACGGCGGTGATGGCGTGCGGCACTGGAAAAACGCTCGTTGCTTTGTGGGCGGCTGAGGCGCTAGAGCCGAAAACGGTTTTGGTGCTCGTGCCATCACTCGCCCTCTTGTCGCAAACGCTGCCCGATTGGTGCAAGCAATCGAAGTGGGGAAATCGTTTTCGCTATCTCTGCGTGTGCTCGGATGGGAGCGTCGATCAATCGGCCAAAAACGACGACTACGCGCTTAATCAATCGGACTTAGAATTCACGGTTACCACCGAGGCAAAACAGGTTGCAGCGTTTTTGGCTGAGAATCGTTCAGGCGTTAACGTCATTTTCTCCACGTACCAATCGGCAGAGGTAGTGGCGGCGGGCTTGAAAGGCGCGCCCGTTGATTTTGCCGTCTTCGATGAGGCGCACAAAACGACGGGTCCGAAAGAAGGTCTCTTCGCTTTTGGTCTGAGTGATAAAAGTATTTTGATTAAGAAGCGGCTGTTTTTGACCGCTACTCCGCGTCACTACGATCTGCGCAAGCGAGACAAAGACGGCGACTTTATCACCGTCTCAATGAGTGATGAGAACGTGTACGGGAAAGTGTCTTACAGGCTCTCGTTCTCGGCGGCGGTGGCGGCTGAAATCATTGTGCCGTACAAAGTCATTATCTCTGTTTCGCTGAACAAAGATCTCGATGACGAGGTATTGCGGACCGGCAGCACGCTTGTTCGCAGAAATCAAATTCAAGCGAAGTGGGTGGCGAATCAGATCGCACTCAAACGAGCCATTAAGAAGACCTCCGCGTCGAAGATCATCACGTTCCACTCCCGCGTTAAGCTAGCGGAGGAATTTGCGAGCGATGGTGCGCAGGGTTTCTCCGAGCACGTTAAAGGCTTTGATGTTTTCCATGTGAACGGCGGTCAAAGCGCCGCCAGTCGCAAAGTGACGCTTGAAGACTTTAAGTCGGCGGGGAGAGGTTTAATTACCAACGCTCGCTGCTTAACGGAAGGCGTTGATGTGCCCTCGGTGGACATGGTGGCGTTTGTTGATCCTAGAAAATCAAAGATCGATATCGCGCAAGCGGCTGGTCGGGCGATGCGCCAATCAAAGGCCACGAACAAGAAGTTGGGCTACATCGTGG
>CAMATV010000057.1 GCA_945861235.1 Opitutus sp. GAS368 | reverse complement strand
GTGAAATCTAAGGTCCGAATCAAGTTTATCATATTTTAATCAACTTTCTGTCTTATGTTTATGTAACATTGGTTTAGGCTGGAACCGCATTTGCTTAATCGCTGGCATGATCCAAGGAATCGAACCCAGTCTCAACATGCGCGTTGCGCAAAGGTCCCTGGATGCCTGCGTCCTCCGGCAGGAGGCACTGGCGTCCAACATCGCCAACGTCGAAACCCCCGGCTACAAGCGGATGGATGTCGCCAAGGATTTTGCCGACCGCCTCAAGACCGCGGTCCAACGTGGCGGCGCCAAAAACGCGCTCCCGGCTCCGCGCCTCACGGAAGATAGCCAAGCCCGCGCTCTGCGCGCTGACGGCAACACGATCGACCTCGAAAATGAATTACTCCAGATGAACAAAAATCAGGTCGATCACGAGTATCTCACTCAGCTGATCGGCTCCAATTTCAAGTCGCTGAAAATGGCCATCACCGGCCGGAGCAGCTTCTAATTTTCCTTCGCCCGACCATGGAACTCATTACTGGCGTAGGTGCCACCGGCAGCGCGTTAAACGCTCAAAAAACCCGGCTCGATCTCATCGCCCAAAATATCGCCAACGCCCAGACGACACGCTCGGCCGACGGCGGTCCTTACAAGCGCCAGGTCGTCACTTTTGAAGCGCAACTCGCCAACCGCATGGCCCGCAGCGGTCAGGGTGCTGGCGCTACCGGCGTCAAAGTCGCCTCCATCAGCAACGATCCGACCCCCGGGCAAAAAATCTACGATCCCCGTCACCCCGATGCCGACGTTCAAGGCATGGTGGCGATGCCCAACGTCAATGTTTCGACTGAAATGGTCGATCTGATCACGGCCTCCCGCACCTACGAAGCCAACCTCTCCGTCGTCAAAGCCGCCCGCCAGATGGCGCAGAAGACGATCGATATTGGCCGTTAATTTTTCCTAACTCATGTCAACCATCGGAGCCATCACAGCGAGCGGAATCACCCCGCATGCGGCCACGCGTCTGCCGGCGCTTGATCTTAAAGGGCTCAACCCTGGCGGCGCGGGCGACAAGGCCGCCACGGGAACGTCGGATTTCGCCGGCGTGCTCTCGCAACTGGCCTCTCCGCTCATCGATAAGCAAAATGAAGCGGCCGCTTTAACCAAATCTGTGCTCCTCGGCCAAGGCGCTCCACTCCACCAGAGTGTGATCGCGATGCAGGAAGCCTCGGTGGCGTTCAGCCTCATGGTCGAAGTTCGCAACAAAGTCGTCGAGGGCTTCCAAGAGCTCATGCGCATGCCCGTATAATTTTTTCTCTTACGTCCGTATAAATGAAACCTTTTATTGATTCCTTCCTACGCGTCTGGCGCGAGTTTACCGTCGGCCAGAAAACCTCTATCATCCTCGCCGCTTTTCTGGTGCTGGGTGGTCTCGTCGCCGTGGGCGTCTGGTCCGGTCAACCTGATTACCAGCTCCTCTATGGCCGGCTCGCCCAGAAGGACGCCGCGGTCATCATTAGCTCCCTGCAGACGCAGAACATCAAGTACCGCACCAGCGCGGATGGCAGCTCCGTCTACGTGCCGGCGGAAAACATTCACCGCTTGCGCATGGATCTGGCCAGCAAAGGCCTCCCGAGCGGCGAAGGCGTGGGCTTTGAAATTTTTGATAAAGGCCAGTTTGGTCTGAGTGATTTTGCGCAGCGCACCAACTACGCTCGCGCCCTCCAAGGTGAATTATCTCGCACCATCGCGCAGCTCGACGGCGTCGCCGCCGCGCGCGTCATGATCGTGCAACCCGAAAACCGGCTCCTCCTCGTCGGTCAGAGCATCAAACCCACCGCCTCGGTCTTCGTGGAGCTCCGCGGCAATCGTATCCCCGTCGAGGCCGTTAACGCGATCCGCAACCTCGTCGCCAATTCCGTCCAAGGCCTGGTCGTCGATGAAGTGGCGGTCATTGATCAAAAGGGACACGTGCTTTCGGCCGACCTGAAAGACGATCCGACCTTAGGCGCTGCGACCAGCCAGATGCGCTACCGTCAACAGGTCGAAGATTACTTTGCGCGCAAAGTGGAATCCTTGCTCACCCCCGTGATCGGACCCGGCAATGCCGTCGTTCGCGTCTCAGCCGATATCGATAGCGAGACGGCCAATCGCAGCGAAGAGCGTTTTGACCCCGAGGGCCAAGTCGTGCGTACCCAAACCAATATCGAAGAAACCTCCACCTCGGTGGAAAAGAAAAAATCCGGCGTCGCCGGCGTGACTAGTAACACTCCGGATGCCGCGGGTAAAGAAGAAGCCCCGCTCGTGGCCAACGACCAGAACACCAAAAACCGGACCACCAGCTACGAAATCAATCGCGTCCTCACCAACTCGTCCCGTACGCCGGGCACGATCCGCGGACTTTCCGCCTCGGTCTTCGTTGCTCAACGCATGGTCGGCACCGGTGCCGACGCCAAGCCGCAACCCCGCACCGCCGACGAACTCCAAGGCTTGCGCAAACTCGTGATCAACGCGATCGGCCTCAAAGCCTTTGCCGGCGCCAACGCTAATGCTAATGTCGACGATCTCGTGACGATCCAAGAAGCCGCTTTCCAATCGTCTTTCCCCGCCGCCGCCGAAGAAGCGTTCGTGCCGACGAAGGTGCGCACCTGGATCGAGCTCAGTGCTAAATACGTTCCCGTGCTGATCGCCGTCCTCGCTTTTGGTTTTTTCTTCCGCCTCCTGCGTACCCAACGCCTCGAGGCTGTGCCGATGGAGGTGATCAATCCACCGCGCGTAGAGGAAGAATCCGAGCTGCCCGCCGTGGTGACCGCGGCCACTTTGAACGAATTGCTCCGCAAAAAACCTGGCAACATCGGCGCCGCTCTGCGCGATTGGTCCGCAGAGGCGAAGACCTAAATTTGACCGCCCGTGACTTCGACCGAATACAGCAAACTTAGCCGACCGCAAAAACTCGCCGCCCTGCTCATCGTGGCAGGCCCGGACGCGGCGGCCGATATCCTGCGTACCTTCCCCGATCGCGAGGTGGAGGAAATCTGCCGCTTAATGGGCGAATTTGAAGTCGTCTCCGTGGAGCTGAAAGATTTTCTCATCCTTGAATTTGAGCCGCTCATCATCAGCGGTTTGAAATCGGTCGAAGGCGGCTTCGATTTCGCCAAAAAAGCCCTCGATCTCTCGCGCGGCGAATTCAAGACCGGCGCCATGTTGAGCCGGATCGGCGCGAGCGTGAGCCTCGCCTCTGCCAAAGTGCTGGAAAGTATTTCCGAAATGGAAGGCCGTGATGTGTTTCTCCTTTTGAAACGCGAGCAGCCGCAAACGATCGCCTTCGTGCTTTCTTACATCGACAAAGTTAAGGCCCGCGACGCCTTCAAATTATTTTCCCCCGAGCTGCAGGCGGATATTTCGCTGCGGATCGGCCTAATTGATAGCACCTCGCTAAAATACATCGAAAAGATAGCCAACCAGCTCGGCGCTAACGTTTCGCGGACCGAGGTGCCCGCGTTCCACCGCAGTGGCGGCGCGGAAACGGTGGCCAACATGCTCAAAGGTGTTTCCAAAGACGCCACCCGCGCCGTCATGGCCCAGATGGAAGGAAAAAATCCCCGACTCGCAACCGCGGTGCGTCGGAAACTGTTCTCGTTCGAGGATCTCTCCCGTCTGCGCCCAAGCGACCTGCAACGCCTCATGCGCGAAGTGGATTCGTCGCAATTGGCGCTCGCGCTCAAAGGTGCCTCCGAAGGCCTGCAGGAAAAAATCTTTTCCGCACTCTCGAAACGCGCCGGTCAAGGTTTGCGAGATGATCTCTCGATGCTCAGCAACGTCCGCTCCAAGGAAGTCGCGACGGCGCAGGCCTCCGTGATCGATATGCTCCGCAAGCTCGAGGAATCGGGCGACATCATCCTCGACGAAGACGATGCGGAGGGGTCCGCATAATCCCATGGCGGTCTCACGTCATACGATCTCATTTACCGGACCTTTCGTGCTGGCCGCCGAAGTGGTCGAGCCCGTGCGGCATTACACCGCGGCGGAATTCGCGGCCGAGTTTGAACGGGGCCGCCGTGAAGGTGCGCGTCAGGCCGATACCGGGGTGGACCGTCGTTTCGTGGAATTTCGCTCCGAGGTGAGCGCGGTGCAGAATGGATTTTTTTCTCGCCTCGGCGAGGCAGAGAAGATGATCGCCGATCAAATCCGGCTAGTTTTGCCCGATCTCGCGGTCGAAGTCGCCAAGCGCGTTCTCGCGGGTTTCACGCCGCCACCGGAAGTGGTCGCGCAACTGTGTCAGCAAGCCTTAGTCGCGCTTTTTCCCGAAGTGCAGAATCTCGAGCTGGTCGTCGGCGAACGCGATCATGAGATCATCGCCAGTTTGGTGCCGGAGTGGAAGGTGACGTATCCCGGCATCTCGGTGACGGTCGATCCGGCGTTTGCTTCCGGCGAATGTCAGGTGCGCAGTCGTTTTGGAGTGATTGATGCGCGCCATGGCGCGAAGGTGGAAGCCTTGCGGCGGGAGCTCTCGCGTAAATGAACCCCGGCGTGGCAGACATCGTTTCTTTGGTGCGCGGTCAGGTGCAGCATGCTCCGACGTTTAGTCGCTACGGTCGCGTGGCTTCTGTTTCTGGGCTCATTGTGGAATCCGATGGGCCGAATGTCGGTCTCGGTGAACTCTGCGTATTGCGCAGCCAGCGTAATGCTTTCGAAGTACTGGCGGAAGTGGTGGGATTTCGTGCGGAGAAAATTTTATTGATGGCGTTGGGCGATGTCGGCGGCTTGCACGTCGGTTGTGAAACGGTCGCGATGGATTCGCTCTCGTTGCCCGTGGCCAATGATCTCTTGTTGGGCCGCGTGCTCGATGCGCTCGGTCGGCCGATGGATGACGGGGTGACGTTGTCGCGCCAGCGCCAGGCTTGGGCTGCGCAGACCCCGCCTCCGCATCCTTTGCGCCGGCAGCGGATCTCCGAACCGTTTTTAACCGGCGTGAAGGCAATCGATGCGTTTACGCCCTTGGGCCGGGGGCAGCGGATGGGTATTTTCGCCGGTTCTGGCGTCGGTAAATCGACGTTGCTCGGGATGATCGCGCGCGGTTCCTCGGCGGATGTCGTGGTGATCGGGCTGGTGGGCGAACGTGGTCGTGAAGTACGTGAATTTATTGAGCGTGATCTCGGACCCGACGGTTTGAAAAAATCGGTCGTCGTGGTTGCGACTTCGGATGCGCCAGCGCCGATGCGCTTGCGCGCGGCGTTTTCAGCGACGGCGTTGGCGGAGAGTTACCGCGATCAGGGCCGCAATGTTTTATTGTTAATGGATTCGGTGACGCGTTTCGCGATGGCGCAGCGCGAGATCGGGCTCGCGGTCGGCGAGCCGCCGGCAACGCGCGGTTACACGCCCTCGGTCTTTGCGTTGCTGCCGCGTTTGTTGGAGAGATCGGGCGCGGGTGAAACCGGCGCCATCACGGCGTTGTATACGGTCTTGGTCGAAGGTGACGACATGAACGAACCGGTGGCCGATACGGTGCGTGGTATTTTGGATGGGCACTTGGTGTTGTCGCGGGCGTTGGCGCACGCGAATCATTATCCGGCCGTCGATATTTTGGAAAGTATCAGCCGCTTGGGACGCGAAGTGGCGCCGCCGGCGGTCTTGCAATGTTCAGCCGCGGCGCGGGAACATGTGGCGCTGTATCGGCGCAACGAAGATTTGATCAACATCGGCGCGTACAACAAAGGTTCGAATCCCGCGCTCGACCACGCGATCCGCGTGCATGGGCCTTTACAGACTTACCTGCGTCAGAGCATCAATGAGGTGGTTTCGAGCGAGGCGATGGCGGCCGGATTGAAGGGGGCACTCGCATGAAGCGTTTTCGTTTTAGACTGCAGAGTTTGCTGTTCTTGCGTGAATTGCGCGAGACTCAGGCGGCGACTGTGCTGGCGCAAAAACTCGAGCAACAGCGACGCTTGGAGCATGAGTTGGTTCAAGCGCAGGCTCGTTCCGAGGCGGCGCGGGCGAACTTACTCCAAGCCGAAGGCAAGCGCTTCGCGCCGCAGGATCACTCTGCGGCTTTGGCTGATTTTGATCGCACGGTCGAGCAAGAGCGCAGTGCGGAAAAGGCGTTACTCGTTCACACCAAGATTCTGGATAAAGCCCGACTCGCTTGGGCCGAAGCCGGTAAAGAACTCAAGGCGGTCAATAATCTCCGGGGCCGGGCGGAAGATCGGCATTTCCAGGAAGCGACTCGCCGCGAGCAGGCGGAGATGGATGAAGCCGCCAGTCGGATCGCAGGTGCCTCCTATTCTCTTCCGTCATGAAAATGATTACCTCCCCGTTAGTAATTATCCTGGTGGCGACGTTATTGGGCGTCGGGCTTTCCAGCTGCGTGGTGATGAAACGTGTTCCCGAATATGCGGCGATGGCTGCGGCGATGCGGCCGAAGCCCAAGGTCATTCCTTCGCACGTGCCGGATCGTCTACCGCCAGTGGATGTCACGAGCCGCGCCGTCAGCGAATTGAAGTTGGCCAAAGATCAATTGGCTGTGCGCGAGGCCGCACTGCTCGAACAACAAAAACGCATGGAATTCGGGCGGCTTGAATTAGAACGCACTCGAGCCGACATCGATTTGATGCGCAAACAGGTCGAGGTGTATTTGGCAGAGGCGAAAGGCTTGAGCGTCAAGGCACGCGCCGAAGTCACGGTGAATGAACTCAAGAATCTGAAAATGCTCGTGCAAACCTACTCGACGATGTCGCCCAAATCCACGGTCGCAATCATGCTCCAGATGGACGAGTCGAGCGCGGTCAAAATTCTCGCTCTGATGAAAGTGGATGTGGTCGCGGGAATTTTTGAAGAGATGGGCAAGCAGGCCGCGGGCGATCCGTTGATGGCCAAGCGGGCGGCTAAGTTAGCCGAGGGTGTTAAAAATGACCGTTCGGCAAAATGATGTCTCCCTTTCAGTTTGAGCCCAAACTTTCGGGCGCCGCGTCCTCTTCGTTAGGTGGTCTGCCGGCTGGAGCGTTTGTTTCGGAGGCGGGTGCCAAGGCTGCGCGTACGTCGGCCAAGCTGAAACGCTCATTTGCGAGTATGCTCGGACAGGTTAAAAAAGAAGTACCGTCTGCGTCCTCTACCGCCCCTGCGGTTAAGTCTCCGCAGGGCTCGGAAACTCACCGTCCGGCGCAGCAGGCGGTGGAGGGAGTTAAAGCAAAATCTCTACATTCTACGCGTCCGACCGCTTCTCAAACGCGCGCACAGTTTACCCGCGATCCCGCGGGACGCGTGGACGACTCCGGCGAGCAAGAGCTGGCGGCCGATCTTCCCGCCGATGAGCAGGAGGGATCTACCGAGGTTTTTCCGGATGCCGATAATCTCGCCGGGTTGGTCCCAGCAAGGGTTCCTCAGCCGTTGCTGATCCAGGAATCGGCTCCAGTTAATTTATGTGCATTCGAGACGCAGTTCGAATCCGCGTCGGTTGAGGCGGAAGCGATGGCCCTTACGATCACCGCTGAAGCAAACTCGACCGCGGGTGATGATCGTGCTCGTGCGTCGGTTGAGGCCATGCCTGCGATCGTGAATCAAATCGGGGGGCGTGAGGCAGCGCTGCCTGCGGCATTTACAGCCGCGCAGACGCCCGCCACGCAGAGGCCTGCCACGCAGAGGCCTGCCGCGCAGACGCTGGCCACGCAGACGCCTGTCACGCAGACGCCGGCCGCGCAGACGCCTGCCGCGCAGACGCTGGCCACGCAGACGCCTGCCGCGCAGACGCCTGTCACGCAGACGCCCGCCGCGCAGACGCCTGCCATGCAGACACGCCAAGCCGAAGGCGTGTGGTTGAATTTTAATGATGCGGCCGAAGGTAAGGCGGTGAACGCGGACGGGGAACGCTCGACGCAGCAAGATGCCGCGGGCGCTTTCAAGCTTCCGGCTGGATTGAACGCTGTCGCCGCGCAGATGGCTCCTGCCTTGATCGCGGCTTCGCTGCCGCGCTCGTTAAAAGCAGAAAAATCTGCCGCTCTGTCCTCCGCCGTCAGCGCTAACGGGGATGAAAGCATGGTTTCGACTATTTTTAATAGTGTAGAAAACAATATTAATCAATTATTTAAAAAAGTAGATGCGGTAGTTGGCCCATCGATTGCTAACAACAACTCGAACATGTCCAGTCCTCTTCTAGATTTCTCGGCAGCGAGCCCCTCGGATGTACCAGCAGCCGAAGCGGTGACGCGCGTGAATTTGGTGCAAGTCGTTAATGAATTAGCGGCGATCACCGAGAAGGTGCGGATTTCCGGGCAGCAACGCTGCGTGGTGGATCTCGATGTCACCGGTCACGGCAAACTCCGCGTCGAAGTGGTTCGTCGTGCCGACCAAGTGGAAACGGTCTTGAGCACGGATTCGGCTTCTTTGCGCGAATCGTTGCAGGCGGCGTTTGATCGCTCGGATCGCTCTAGTCATTTTTCTTCCTCGTTTCAGTGGCAGGGTTCACTGGATACGTCCGGCCGAGGCCAAAATGGGGCGCAAGCCGATGCGGACGCTCGGCAAAACATGTATTTTAAAGCCGAGCCCGCTGCGCGGGTGGGGCGCACACCATCACTTCCGGTTGTCCCCGTCGCTCCCGTCGCGGCTCCCGTTCTCGCCGCCAATCACCGTTTGCAAATCTTCGCCTGACCATGCCTATCCTCTCCACTACGCCCGCTCCCGCGGCGGCTGCTCCTTTCGCCGCTCCCACCGCTACGCGCACGACCAAGCAATCGATGACCCAGCAAGATTTTTTGAAGCTGCTCACCATGCAGTTAAGAAATCAGGACCCGATGAAGCCGATCGATGACAACTCGTTTGTCACCACCATGGCCCAATTCACCGGCCTCGAGCAATCCAGCCAGATGATCACTTCCTTGAAGGGCATGGGTGACGCCAACAAGATGATGGCGGCCAGCAGCATGATCGGCCGTGAAGTCACCGTGAGAGATTATACCGGTGCAGAAACCACGGGCATTGTTGATGCCGTGGAGAATTCATCCGCCGGGCTACAGTTGCGCATGGGTCCGTCGCTTTTTTCGTTTGATTCCGTCACCCGCGTCGCCCCCACCTCAGCCAAGGCTCTCTCCGCCAACGTTTCTGCCTAAACTTCATTTTTAAACTCAACCTCAAAACCTAAAACTTATGCCTGTCTCAACCTCAATCTTTACCGGCGTCACTGCCATGAAGGCCTTTTCCAGGGGTGTCGAAACCATCAGCGCCAACATCGCCAACGCTAACACCACCGGCTATAAAACCTCGACCGTTTCGTTTTCGGCGGTGATGGACGATTCGATTAAAGTTTCTCAAGGCTCGCTTTCAATTACCGGCGTAAAGACCGATCTCGCCGTTTCGGGCGATGGATTTTTCCGTTTACTGAAGACTGATGACGGCTCCCAGTACGCCACGCGTGCCGGTGATTTCCACCTCGATGAAGCTGGTTATTTGGTTAACAGCAGTGGCTATCAGGTGCAGGGTTTGACCGGTGGTGCCGTTGGCGCTGCGCCCGCGGCCGTCGGCAGCATTCGTGTTAGCCAGACCCCGCCCGCTGGCGCACAATTGCTCAGCTTCGCTTTTGATAAAAAAGGTAATTTTACAGAAACGTACTCGAATGGGGCCATCGCCGTGACCAACCGCGTCCTCCTGCAGCGCTACTCAAATCCGACCGCGCTCAAGCTGAACGGGGGCAATATGTTCACCAATTTTCAAAACGCCGCGCCCGTCGGCGGATTGGCGCTCACCGCCTTAGCTAACTCACCCGGTGGAGTGGGCAACGGCACGATTGAACCCGAGACGCTCGAACTCTCCAACGTTGACCTCACCTCCGAATTCGCGTCCCTCATTAGTGCCCAACGCAGTCTTCAGGCTTCCTCGCGTATCGTAACCGTGTCCGACTCGATGGTCGAGGAAACCGTCAATCTTAAGCGCTAAAATTTAAATTTTCTCCTCCCATGTCTGACTCCGCCCCCGATAAATCAGCCGAAAAAGCGGCACCTGCCGCGGGCAAATCTTCCGGTGGCATGCTCCCGACGATCATCGCGGTGGTGCTCGCCCCGCTACTTTCATGGGCGGTGGTTGATTTTGTGCTCATTCCTCAACTCACTAAAGACATCAAGAGTGAGCTCACCACTATTATGGCCCAAGCCAGCAAACGTGATGGCACGGATGCCGAAGAGCATGAAGCCGTTGCCGGTGCCGTTGCCCCCGCCGCACCGAAGGGCGAAGCGGGCGGTAAAGAAAAACCAGAAGTGCGCCCTAAATTCGAAAGTCTCACCGTTAATATCGCTGGCACGCAGGGTACCCGCTACCTGAAGGTCACCTTTAATGTCGTCGGCAAAAACGACGCAGCTAATAAAAAAATCGACGCAAAACACGCCGAGTTGGTCGATACCACTCTGACGATTCTCTCCAGCCTCTCGATGCCTGAGCTTAATGAGCCCAGCGGCAAGGCGGTGGTACGTGGCCGTCTTGTGGCCGCATTCAACGATCTGCTCAAAGCGCCTCTGGTGGAGCAGGTCTTTTTCTCTGACTTTGTGGTGCAGTAATGACGGCCGAAACCCAGACTGAACCGGCGGGGCCCGCGATCCATCTCGATCCCCTTGGTAATCGCGTCGCCGCTGAGGTTTGCCCGGCGGTGCGCGCGTATGATTTCCGGAACCCCGTCATGTTGACGGCGGGGCAACTGTCGCAGCTGCGCGAGTTACAAGCCCAGTTCGCCCGCCAACTTGCGACGCGTTTATCCTTGGTTTTGAAACTCGAGTGCGTCCTCGGAAAAGTCGGCTTTTCCGAGTCCACCTTCGCCGAATTTCGCGGTCAAATTTCCGAACGTTCCTACAATTGCACCTTCAAGGCCGAGCCCCTGCGCGGCTTGGGGCAGATGACGTTACCCGCCTCCTTGGCCTCGACCGTGGTCGACCGTCTTTTGGGTGGTCCAGGTGAGGCCCAGACCGTCGAGCGTGAACTCACCGAAATTGAGTGCGCCTTGCTGGACGACATGATGGTGCAAGTCCTCGAAGAATGGTTCAACCAGTGGGGCTATGAACTAGCTCTCCAACCCACCATCCTTGGTGGTCAGCGCTTTTCGGGCTTCACGCAAAGCTCCTCCAAGACTGCGTCTTTTGTGCATCTCAGCATTGAGATGACTCTCGGAGGCGCTACGGGACCGCTCTCGTTGTGTGTGCCCGAAGTCATGGTTGAGCCGCTCCTGCGCTCCTTCCAGACTCGCCAGGAAAAAATGCAGCCCGACAAACCCGTCGTGCGTGAACCCAACTGGCATCCCGCTTTTGAAGACGTGTTGGTGCCGATCACGGCGCATTGGAACGCCTTTACCCTCACTCTCGCCGAACTTTCCAATCTTGAGATCGGCTCTGTCTTGCCGCTGCCCACGAGTATCTTGGAGCAGACTTCGATCGTTGTCGGCTCCGAAGAAAAATTTATCGGCACTGTCGGGATCGAAGGTGAACGCATCGCTGTCTCGATCACCTCGGCCACTCGCTAACTTGTCACCTAACCCATCATGGAAAAAAAATCTCTCGACCTCGTTTTAGACATCAAGGTGAACGTCGCCGTGCAGCTCGGCTCGTGCGAACTGCCCATGCGCGAGGTGCTCGCTCTCGTGCCCGGCACCATTTTGCAGTTGGCGCAAAAAGCCAATGAGCCCGTGTCGCTGCACGTGAATCAGAAACTCGTCGCTCGCGGCGAAGTCGTACTCGTCGGCGACAGTTTTGGTATTCGTGTCACCGAATTCGTGGGACGCGCCAAATGAGGAGCCCCACGCTCACCGTGTCGATTCACCGTCCGCGACGCCTGGCCCTTTGGGCCGTGGGTCTGGTCTTTTCTGGCGCTTTGCTTTGGGGGGCAGCCCCGACCGCGCCCCGGTCTGCCGATACGGTCATTTTCCCGCAACCAATCGAGCAAAGCGCTGCGCGTCCTGCGGGTTCACCTTCGACCGGTTACATCGTGTTTGTCGTCCTCTGCCTCGGTGGCGGTGCTTGGCTCTGGTTTCGCGCCAAAGGCAACGGCCGGTCGCTTAAAAACCACGGCTCAGAAATTTCGATCGATGAAACTCGGCCCCTCGGTAACCGCCAGTACCTGGTGCTTACCTCCTGTCGTGGTCGGTCGTTTCTCATCGGCGTCAGCCAAGGTCGCATCGATCTGGTCTCGGAAGT
>CAMATV010000056.1 GCA_945861235.1 Opitutus sp. GAS368 | reverse complement strand
TCCCCGGCCGCGCTGCTGCGCCTGCGCGACGGGAAAATCGTGCTGCTGACGAACGCCTGCCAGAACTGGACCGATCCGCGCAGCTACGCGATGGGCGGGCGCGAGGTGCTGCACGCGGCGATCAGTGCCGACGAAGGGAAAACATGGCGCGGGTTTCGCGAGATCCTTCACGAGACCGATGTGGTGAGCGGCGGTGATCGCGGCACGGCTTATCCGACGCTCGCCGAAACGCCCGAAGGCAAGGTCGTCGTCGTGAGCGGGCAGGGCGAAGGCAAGCGCGCCATCGTGACCTTTGATCCGCGTTGGCTCGAAGAGCGCGCCGTGCGCGACGAACTCGCGAGCGGACCCGTTGCGTGGACGCAATACGGCGACGAAGGCCTGCGCGTGGAAACGGTCGAAGGTGGCGCGCACGCCGTGGCGATTCCGTTGAAGGCGACGGGGCTATGCGGGGCGCTGTGGAATTTTCCGATCTCTGCGGAAGGCGAGCTGCGGGCACGAATTCGAATTCCAGCGCAGGCCAAATCCGTCCGATTTAGCCTCAACGACCATTTCAATCGCATCGACGACCAGCACGCGGCGGAGCGCGCCGTGTTTACACTCGAGGCGGCGAAGATCGAATGGCCGGCCGATGGTCGTGCGCACGATCTCACGCTCACATGGAGTCGCGCGCAGGAAGCGGGCGAGGTGCTCGCGAGCATCGATGGGAAAGCGCCGGTGCGTATCGCGTCGGCGCGGGCCGCGCAGTTCGGCGTAAACTATCTTCGCATCGAATTCCGCGCCGAGGCGGACGCCGGGCATCTCACCATCGGCCAACTCTCCGTTCAACTTCCGCGATGAAACGCATTTTCTCAGTATTTCTCTTTGGCTTTTCCCTCGCCGCCGCCGCGGCCCCTCGCGCGCGGCCGGATTTCGGAGTGGTGTTCAACGACGACGCCGATCTCGCGTTTGTGGTGCCGGACCGCGCGAAAGCGGAGGAGTTTCTCCGCATCAACGTCAGCGCGCTCGCCGATACACCGGTGAAGACGTTCGTCTACTGCATCGGCATGGGCGGCGATTTGCTCTACTACAACACAGAGGTCGCGAGTCGTGTCGGCTGGCGGAAATCCCCTGACGAGAAACCTGGTTCGCTGATGGAGAAACGCATGGAGAATGCGCGCGGGTGCCTCGCGCAAGGCGCCGACGCGGTGCGCACGGCGGGCGAGACGGCGAAGCAGCTCGGTCTGCGGTTCATCCCGAGCCTCCGCATGAATGACGCACACTTCATGGCAAATCCCGACGGACACGCGATGACGAGCGAGTTTTGGTTCAAGCATCGCCACGCGTATACGATCAAGGAATCCCCGCTGGCGTTTCAGGCGGCCTACGGAAACCTACTTGATTACTCCCACGCGGCGGTGCGGCAGCTCCGGCTCGATACGGTGTTTGAGGCGCTCTCGCGCAACCACGATCTCGTCGACGGCTTCGAACTCGATTTCAACCGCTTCCAAGTTTTCTTCCCGAAAGGCAAAGCCGCCGCCGGTGCGCCGCTGATCACCGAGTTGGTGCGCCGCGTGCGCACGCGCCTCGATGAACTCGCCGTCAGCGAAAAGCGCCCGATGTATCTTTTAGTGCGCGTGCCGCCGTCGGTCACGGATTGCACGACGGCCGGCCTTGAGGTCGAGCGCTGGATGCGCGAGGGCCTCGTTGATCTCGTTTCCCCAGCGCAGATCATGACACTCGCGGGCGACATGCCGATCGCGGATCTCGTCGCACTTGGGAAACAGCATGGCGTGCGGGTCCATCCTTCGCTCTATCCACGCACCGCGTGGCGGCTGCCGTTCCCGCCCGTCGGGGCGAACCGCTACGCCGACACCGCAGTCGGACGCGACGGCACACTCGAAGAGATTCGCGGTGCGGCGGCGAATTACCGCGCGATGGGGGCCGACGGTTTTTATCTTTTCAATTTCTATAACGCGTTCGGCGCCACGCGGCCTCACGATGAACGGCTTTACCACGTCTTTCGTGATCTCGCGCGGACGGAAAATCTGCGTGGTCAGTCTGCCGTCTATGCGGTGACCAAGAGCAACTATTTCGACGGCCCCGGCTCCTACGCCTACGGGAAGCAACTCCCCGCCAAACTCGCGCCGGGTGTGACGTCGCGGATCGTGCTCTCGATGGCGGGAAATCTCTCGGCGGGACCGTTTCCGCTGCAAGCGTGCGAACTGCGGATGGGATTCCGGGCGTTGCCCGAGGGCGCGAAGATCGCGATCGCGCTGAATGGGAAATCGATCTTCGAGGGGCCGACATCGAGCGGTGCGCGCGTCGTGACAAAGCAGCTGGTGAAGACTCCGCCGCGTCAGCCTGATCAAGCGGAAGAGTATCTCCACGTGCCGCTAGCGGCGGGGGCGATGCCGGTGCGCGGGGCCAACGAATTTTCGATCACGGTCGCCGGAGCGACCAAGCCGGTCGAGGTCACGGACCTCGAAGTGCGCTACGACTACCAAAACGATCTCGAAAAAATCTGGAACCGCGTCCCTGTCCGCTAACCGCCGAATTTTCGCCATGCCCTACACCTTCGCCAAATCCCAGGAGCTCTTTCGACGGGCCCAAAACAGCATCGCCGCGGGCGTGAACAGCGGCATCCGCAAAATGGAGGCGCCGGTACCGCTCTATTTTGCGCGGGGCAGCGGCCCGAATCTGTGGGATGTCGATGGCAACCACTACCTCGACTTCCAGCTCGGGCAGGGAGCTTTGCTTTACGGGCACGCTCCGGCGGGCATGGCGGAGGCGATTGGCGCGCAGGCAAAGCTCGGTACGCATTGGGCGGCGCAGTGCGAACTCGAAATCGAGGTGGCGGAGCGCCTGCAAAAAATGATCCCGTCAGCGGAGTTGGTTCGGTTCAACAACTCGGCGACCGAGGTTGTGTTGGCGGCATTTCGGCTCGCCCGCGCCCACACTGGGCGGAAATTGATTTTGCGTTTCGAGGGGCACTATCACGGTTGGGCCGACGAGGGTCTCGTGGGTTTTGCCAACCCGGTCGCCAGCTGGGGCGACGACGAGAATCCTGCGCGCACGCACCCGAGCAAAGGCGTGATTCCGGAGGTTTTGGACCAGTTCGTTGTGGCGCGTTGGAACGACGTCGAGCACCTGCGCCGGCGCGTCGAGCAATTCCGTGGCCAGATCGCCGCCATCGTGTTCGAACCCGTGCTCTGCAACACGTGCTGCCTCGAACCCGTGGCGGGCTTGATGGCGACGATTCGCGAGCTGTGCGACCGCGACGGCATGCTGATGATCTCGGATGAGACGATCACGGGGTTTCGTTTCGGCGCCGCGTGCGCGCAAGGCTACTACGGCTACAAACCCGATCTCACGATCCTGGGCAAAGCGATTGGCGGTGGCACGCCGTTTGCGGCGCTTGCCGGCACCAAGGCTGCGATGGCGAAAATCCTCTCGGGGGAAGTCGTCCACGCCGGCACCCTCAACGCCAACCCGCTCTGTCTCGCCGCGAGCAAGTGGTGTCTCGATGAAGTGCTGGCGCTCGGCAGCGTGCATCCCTCGCAGAGTCAGGAACTCGGCCGCTCGCTTATGGCTGGTCTCGTGGCTCTCGCGCATGAGTACGGCGTGCCGCTGCGCCCGCAAGGCCCCGGACTCATTTTCCACGCTGTGATTCTGAAGCCCGGTGTGGGGGAAGGCGCGATCCGCGATTACCGCGACTACGTGCGTCGTCACGACGCACCGCGTTGGGCGCACCTGCGGCGCTGCCTGCTCGAGGAAGGAGTCCGTGCAATCGAACGCGGGCTCTGGTCAATCAGCCTAGTGCATACGCGGTCCGATATCGACGAGGCTTTGGGCCGCGCGACGACGGCGTTTCGCCGTCATGCGGCGACTTGGCTGGCTGCGGCCTGAGCCGACCCATGAAGCCCCGGATCCTTACTGGCGGATTTTTTCACGAGACGCATTCTTTCGTCGATGAGATCACGCCGTGGTCGAGTTTCGATGTGGTTGAAGGCGAGGCCGTGCTGCGCAAGCTCGGCGATGGCTCGCCAACGGACGGGTTCTTGGAGGAGGCGGCGCGGCAGGGCTTTGCGGTCATTCCCACGATCGACGCCCGCGCCACCCCCGGTGGGACGGTCGCGGACCGTGCGTTTGAGAATTTCTGGGCGGCGTTTGAACGGGAGGCGCGTCCGGCGCTCGATCACGGTGTCGACGGGATTTTTCTCGTTTTGCACGGCGCGATGGTGACGGAGTCATTTGCCGATGGGGAAGGCGAGTTGCTCGCGCGCATCCGGGCGCTCCCGGGGGCGGCGGAGCTGCCGATTTTTGGCGTGCTCGACCTGCACGCCAACGTTTCCGGAAAAATGTGCGCGCTCGCCAACGGGTTCACCATGTATCGCGAGAACCCGCATACCGACGCCAAGGACGCCGCGATGCGCGCGACCGCGCTGCTCGGCCGCTGCCTGCGCGAGGCCATCACGCCGCACATGGAGTGGTGTCGGCCGCCGCTTGTCTGGGCACCGCCCGGCACCGGTACGGCCGCGGATCCGATGCGGGCGTTGAAGCGTCGCGCCCTCGAGATCGAAACCGAGCGCGCAGATATCTGGGCGTGCAATGTCGCGGCGGGCTTTTCCTTCGCGGACACGTCGGACACCGGCGTGTCCTGCTCTGCCGTCGTGGCCGGTCCACGCGGTGCGGCGCAGGGCGCCCTGGACCAACTCGCACGCCTCGCGTGGTCGTTGCGCGAGCAGGGCCGGATCGAATATCCGACGGTCGACGTCGTCCTCGACCGCCTCGCGGCGGAGCCGTCGGCCCCGGGACCGGTGCTACTCGTCGAGCCTTCCGACAACATCGGCGGTGGCGCGCCCGGCGACGGCACGGGGATTCTCCGCGCGCTCCGGTCGCACCGCGTGCACCACGCGCTCATTGCGATTAACGATGCTGTGGCCGTCGCCGTTCTCGCGAACGCCAAGCCTGGGGAGAAGCGCCGGCTTGCCATCGGCGGACGCGGCTGGCGCGGAGATGCGGGGCCGGTCACAGTCGAGGCGGCGTTTATCTCGCGGAGTGATGGAGGCTTCAATCTGGAGGACTTGCACAGCCATCTCGCCTCGATGTGCGGCGGACGTTTTGAAATGGGCCCGAGTGCTGTCGTGTACTGCGAGGGTGTGACGGTGCTGCTTACGAGCCGAAAGACTCCCCCGTTTGACCTCGGTCAGTATCGCAGCCAGGGAATCGAACCGCGCGATTTCGCGTTCATTGGTGTGAAAGCCGCCGTCGCGCACCGCCGCGCCTACGATCCCATTGCGCACGCTTCGCATTTCGTTGAAACGCCGGGGCCTTGTTCGAGCAATCTCGCGAGCTTCCCGTGGCGGCGGTTGCAGAGCCCCGTTTGGCCGCTCGATCCCGGCACCGAGTTCACCACGCAAATTCTATGAGCACTCCTGTTATTTATCCCCGCGATGCCAACACGCCGACCTCGCACCTGCCGTTCAGCCCGGCCGTGCGCGTGGGCGATCTGATTTTCGTTTCCGGCCAAGCGTCGGTCGATCCCACCGGCCAGGTTGTGAGTGATACCTTTGAGGGTGAATTCCGCCGTTCGGTGGATAACATGCGCCGCGTGCTCGAGGCTGCTGGCAGCGATTTGCGACACGTGGTGCAGACGCGAAACTACGTGCGCGACCCCGCCGATCTCCCTCGCTACAACGAACTCTATCGGGAGTATTTTTCAGCGCCCTTTCCGGCCCGTACCACGATCACGAACTGCCTGCCACCAACGCTGAAATACGAGATCGAGTGTATCGCCGTGGCGTCGGTCTAATCGGGTGCTTATCTTTGTGCTTTGCTGCTTGGTGGTGTTTCGTCGGCTCCGCAGTCGGCCACGATGTGGTTCGTTGGTTCTTATCAGCAGTCCCTTCAGCGTGTCGTTCAATCCGGCAAACCGACCGACGAACTGAACGTTCGGAATTACGGCACCCTGACGCAAGTCTTCGTCCTCGGTATCGTTCTCGTCGTCCGTTCAGGGTAATCGTGAGGAGCCGTAGTGCATCGACTAAGTTCGACTGTCCTACGTTGTTTTCACCGACCAACACCGTCAGATCTTCTCGAAATTCGACTGCAGTTTTCTCGCACGAGCGAGACGCTGCAGGGCGTCGGTCAAATGCTGCTTCCGGGAGGCCGCCTAAGTTTTTTGACCCTACGAGTTCCCCCTTCTCGCC
The DNA here is from genome assembly GCA_945861235.1 of Opitutus sp. GAS368. Classification (GTDB taxonomy): domain Bacteria; phylum Verrucomicrobiota; class Verrucomicrobiia; order Opitutales; family Opitutaceae; genus GAS368. The sequence goes on along the minus strand of CAMATV010000056.1, from coordinate 5,959 downwards.
AAATTGAGCCCGCAGCTGATCCGTCAGCGGCGAATTACAAAAGTTCAGCGAGTGACCCAGCACGACCCTTGACAGGTCCTTCCGTTCGGCGGTGGGACGCGCGGAATTGGCAATGGCGTTTCGCACGACTCGCGATTGTTGGCGCAAAACCCTGGGCGTTGGCTCCTGGCCGGACACCGGCGCTTCCGTTCCTTCCAACTCCGGCCGGCCCCAGAATTCTTATAGCACGAACACGACGAACCGCAGGGACTTTCTCAAACAAGGCATGATCGGCACGGCGGGCGTGTCGATCGGCGCCATGGGTTTCGCTGATAGGAAAACTGGATTTGCGGGGGGATGGGCACGGTGGGAGCTCGATGAGTTAGCCGTAAATCAGTCGATTTTGAGATGGCGGCGGGTTCGGCTGAGGGTGGGGACTTGGGGTGGGGAACGGCTGCGACGGAAAGGGGAATTGCCGGCGCGAATCGAGGAGCGGCTTGCCGTTTGGGGCAAGCAGCGTGGGGTGGGGATGAACGGGCGGTGACCTCCGAATCGCTCGGAGTCAAGGAGCAAGCGTTTTTAGAATTTTCTCAGGCAGGCTCCGATGCTTCGGCTGGCACGTCGCCATCCGAAGGGTCGGCTTGGGCGGTGTCGGCGGCACGGTCGGTGGGGTCGGCGGCGGTCGGTGGGTGGCTCTGGTCGTCGGGGTGGGGGCTCTGTCCAAAGGACCGGTTCCCTCGCCGCGGCGTCGGGCTGGGAGTAGGCCTCGGTAAACAATTCTCCTTGCCCAAGTGCGTCCGCGAGAATGAGTGCCTGACCGCTTCGTCGGTGCGCTGTCGGTGCGCTGCGGCGAGTTGTGCGGCCGGTGGCTGCGCGGCTGCAAGCCCGCCAAACCGAGTGCGGCGCAGCGCTCCAGATGTTTGTAGCCGGTGTTGCGGCTGATGCCGAACTGTTCGCACAGCTCGGTCACGGTAAAACGACTGCTACACGCGAGGATCACGTATCGATTGGTCTCTTCGCCGGAGGTTACGTTGGTCCAGGGCATCGCCCTATGTGTAACCTATCTCCCCGGATTAAGTGTCACCTATCTCGCCGGATCGAACCAATCGTGCCGGTCGAGTTACTGGTCCACGCCGGCCCCGGGCATCGCAGCAGCATGCAGGACCACGAACGGCTGGCCGTCTGGCTGAGGGCGCAATTCGACCGTTGAAACGGAGCCCGCGCGTCCGCCTGCGTCAGGCCTTGGCCGGGCCGGGCTGAGTCCGCCCGGTCCGCCAGAGCAGGATCAGCGCCAGCGAAGCCGCGGTCATTCCAAAAGCAAAGCTCGCGTTGAAACCGAAGGCATCGGTCAACCAGCCGTGGGTCGCCGGCGCGAAGCTGCTTACCGGTCCGACCAGCGACAGGATCGCCATGTTGCGGGTCGCCTGGGCGGGACTGGAGATCGAAATGATGTAATTGTTGAAATATACGCCACCCAACTCGCCCGCCCCCATCAGTCCAAAGGCGGCCAGGTAGCCGTAGCCGGTTGACACGATCGGCCAGGCCATGCCCAGCCCGACAAACACCACCGTGGCGATCAGGGCGGAGCGCGCCCCAAAGCGTACGGCAATCGAGCCGATGCCGAATCCCGCCACCGCCTTGACGCCGAACCGCAGCGCCATGATGAGCCCCGCAAGTTCCAGCGGCGAGCGCCCGACCGCCTCGCGGGTGTAGAGCGAAAGGTTAGTCATGCCCCCCAATGCGCAATACCAGAGCAGGTAGGCGATCCACGCGATCACAAGCCGGCGGTCCGCCGTGAAGCTCGTCGCGCTGTCCTTCAGGAAACCAGTGAAGGACCCGGCCCGGACGTCGGGCACTTGTATCAGCCTGAACCGGCGCGCCAGCAGGGCGCAAAACCCCATGCAAGGCAGTGCCACAAGGTAGAGCACCCCGAAGTTACCTGGGTAGCCAATGCCCGGGATCTTCTCCGCGAGCAGCAGCTGGGCCAGCAGCGAGCCGAGCACGGCGGCCACGGGACCGAGACCAAAGGCGTATTTGAGCGCCCGGGCGCGGCCGGTTTCGGTCGTGCCGCGGGCCAGGCATTTCACGAGGTAGAGGCTGATGATGCTGTTGAGCACGCCGAGCATCAGCCCCTGCCCGATCACCACGGCGATGCGCAGCCAGTCCGGCGCGTCGAAAAAGACTGCGGCGCAGACCAGCAGCAACGAAGCCGCCACGACGGTGTAGCTAGTCACGACGATCCTCTGCTCTAGGCGCGCCGGGAACAGCCAGGCGCAAAACAACGGCACCACCGCGCCCAGCAGGTAGGTCGAGCTTGGCAGGTTGGCGACCGTGGCGCTCGCGCCGAGCTTGTCGCAGAACGCGGCCTGCACGACCCCCACATACAGCACCGGCGCCGAGAAATACGTCAGCAGCTGGGTGAGAACGAAAAGGTTGCCGTTGCGCCGGTCGAGCGCGGCGTCCGCCGCGGGTGATGCCGGCTCCCCGGGTTTCATAGGCGGGACTGGTCGTCCTCGGCAATCCGCCGGTAAATTTCCTGGGCCTCGCGGAACCGCGCCACGATCCCGTCGCGCTGGCCGGGGTGTTCAAAGTTCCCGCGCGAATCCATCTTCGCGATGAGGACGTCGATCTGTTCGATGAAGAATTCCGCATCGGCACGCGAGGCCACCCGGCGGTTGGCCACGCTGACGTAGACGGGCGATGTATGCGCATAGACCTCGCGGTCGTTCGGCGCCAGCCGGTGGCCGGCCCCCCGCACGCGCAGCGCGACCCAGCTGCTGTGGTCGAGCGTGATCTTATCGGAAAAACTTACCGTCCGGGGATCCTGGTCCGCCGCCCAGCGGCGGACCGCGCGACCGTTCACGATCAGCTCGAGCGCCTCCATCGGGACGATGGACCGCGCCTGCCCGGATACCTCGACCTCGATGGAGCCGTCGGACCGGATGTCAGCTCCCGGACCCTGCCCGTTGACGGTGAAGCGCAGCAAGGGACCGTTGGTCGCAAAGCTGCGGCCGGCTTGGAAGCCGTCGATCCAACGTTGGTAGTCGAAGGTGTCGCCCGTCTGCACGTAGACGCGGCCGGCCCCGGCGATGATATGCAACGGGATGTTGAGGAAGGAGTCGGTGCCCGCGGAGACCGGGCAGCGGAAACCGCAGTTCAGGAGGCGATACCAGTATTCGGTCGGCAGGTCCTCGGCGTTCTGACTCATCACATCGATCGTATCGGCCAGCCCGAGGGCGACATCGACGGGAAACTCGCTCGGCAACGCGGGGTGAACGTAGACCACGGCCGCACCCTGCGCCTTGGCTGCGGCGGCCTGCGGGAAGTTGCCCGGGTGATCGTGGGGAAAGGGCGAGTTCGGCCAGCCAAAATAGGCCGGCTCGACGAAAGTCTTCAGGTTGAGAAAGCCGACGTGCCCGTAGATGTCGTTCCGCATCTCCTCGTTGAAATAGAGGATGCGATCGGGCGTCGAAATCGCGTCGGGCCGGCCGGTGAAATACTGCCGGTCGGTGATCGTGGTCGTGCGCGGATCGTTGCACGGGAGCAGGTTCACGACATTCAGATCCTCGGCCTGAGCCACCAGCAGAACGTCGCGGGGCGTGATCAGGGTCTGTGCAAATAGGTTGGCATGCACATGCACGTCGCCCGAATACCAGCCCTCGGCCTTGAGGTGGGCGCTGCGCTCCAGCCGGACGGTTGCCCGGGACGGCCGGTCGGCCGCCACCGGCAATGTCAGGAGCACTGGTTGGTATTCCAACCCCTTGATGATCTCGAGGACGACCTCACCGGCCGGCACCGCGACGTCGATCCGGCCGGCCGCGCGGCCAAGCGATGGCGCTGTCGAGAATAGCATGAGGCGGGACCGTTACGCGCGGTGCGCCGGGAGGAGCTCGGGGGTGTTCTTTTTCACCCAAGCGAGGACGCCTTTCACGTGTTTTTCGGTGCCGCTGCGGTAGGGTGACTGGCAGCGCACGCCAACCACGCCGCCACCGGCGACGCGCTGGATGCGGTCGACCGCGGAATCCCAAAGCCCCGCCTCCTTCACCAGCGGGTTGACCAACGCCTCATAGAGGTAACGGTGCATCGCATCCGCCAGCGGCTTCGCCTCGGCGAGGCGGCCGGCGGCGCAAAGGTTGTAGAGCTCAACCACCTTGGCGGCGTTGAATCCCGTGATGGAGCAGTAGCCGCCCCGGCCGCCGACCGGTATACGCTGGTAGAAATCCTCGCCGCCGAAGATGGCGAGATCCGGCGCCAGCTTCAGCATGGCCTTCACCTCGTCGGGACTGGATCCGGTGTCCTTGGTGCCGATAAAGGTCGGATGCCGGTTGGCCAGCTTGCCTAGGAATTCAGGGCTGATCTTCCGCTTCGAGCGGCCCGTGAGATAAAGGATGACCGGGGTATTGCCGGCGGCGGCGGTGACCTCGGTGACATAGCGCTCAACCTCATCGTCCTTGAGCTCGAGCCAGAACGGTAGGGCCAGTTGCAACGCATCGGCCCCGGCGCGCTTGGCCACGCGAATGCGGCCAATGGTGGTGCGGGTGCTGAGCGCCGTGGCGCCGATCTGCACGGGCAGGCCGGCCCGGTGGGCCTCCGCACAGGCGATCTCGGTGATCTTCTCGAAGGTGACGTCGTCCTGCGCGTAGAATTCGCCGGTCGTCCCGCCGGTGTAGACCCCGCTCACGCCGGTGCCGCCATAGCTGGACACCTCCTTGGCGAAGCGACGGGCATCGAGTTCGTCCCGATCGGTCCAGGGGACGATTAGGGCAGACCAGACACCCTTCAGTGTTTGGCGAGTCAGCGGCGTTATCTTGGCGGGTTTTTTGGATGAGCTCATAATGATGGTAACTAGGATGGGTCGCGGGCACTAAAAGCGTGGTTAAGGGGCCGCGAAACCGGCGGCGGGCAGGCGATCGAGGCGGAAGAACTTCACGGCGTTTTCGCGCAGGATGAGGCGTTTCGACGCGTCCGGCAGATCTGCCATCGTGATGCGCGTGTGCTGCATCGCCGCATCGTAGAGCGGCGTATCGCTACCGAAAAGCAGGCGTTCTGCGCCGAGTTCTCGGACGCCCCATTCAATCAGTCCGGGCAAGATGCTGCGCGCACTCGAGGTATCGACCCAGAGATTGCCCTGCTTCGCGGCCTGCACTGCCTGCACCTGAAGATCTACTCGACCATTGTCGCCGCTACCGTTCCCAAGATGGGCGAGCAACACCTTAGCCCCTGGATGGCGATTAGCGAAAGGAACAAAATCAATCGGTAAACTATTCGCGCAACCGCTGTGCGTCATCACAGGAGCGCCCACTTCTTCAAAAAAAGCGAAGAGTTCTTCACCGTGATCAGTAATTCGGTACGCGTGCTCTTCAGGATGAATCTTAATTCCCACGCACCACGGGGCCTGCAGCATCCGCCGTGCTTGCTCATAGGTTTTAGGCTGGAGCGGATTCACAATGACATACTGCAATAACCCTTGAACCGTCGGCACCTCTCGGAACGCCGCTTCATTAGCTAAGACTACGTCTGTAATTCGCCCACGGGGCATCAGCCCAGCTAACGGTGATACGATGGTCCACTGAATCCCCGAGGCTTGGGCGCGGGCGGCCACCTGCACTGCAGCTGCGCTCATGAAAGAACACACCAATGCATCAGCCCGTGTGGCCATAGCTGCACTTGGTGGGTAGGTTCCATAATGCCCGTGGGAATCTATTGCGAGAGGATGGTCAAATTGCATAATAAAGAATACCGGCCGATTTTTGATCAGTAGATTTTAAAAGCAAACTGGGCGCGAAGCTGAACCCAGATCTAGCTTCACGAAAAATCGTCGTCATTTTTTTTAATATAATCCCTAAGGCCATGCGACGGTTCTCTTGGAGTGACATGTTATTTGAACTGCAGCGAAAACAAGTCGGAGTCGCACATCACAAAGCGGAGTCGAATGGCCTTGCCGGCGAGACGCGACAGGGGCGAGCGGTCGGTGCGGCCC
>CAMATV010000055.1 GCA_945861235.1 Opitutus sp. GAS368 | reverse complement strand
GGGCCCGCCGCCGCTTCGGCCGCTTCCTTCGCCTCACGCTTCGCTTTTTCCTCGGCCAGCGCCGCCGCCGCCGCCTTCGCGGCTTTTTCTTTCTGCCAGTCGTCGTATCCGCCGAAATATTCCACCACGCGCCCTTCGCCTTCGAAGACTAGCAGGCTCGTGCACACTTCGTTCAAAAACGCGCGGTCATGGCTCACGAGCAACAGCGTGCCGCCGAATTCCACGAGCAAATCTTCCAACAGCTCCAGCGTCTCCGCATCGAGATCGTTCGTCGGCTCGTCGAGCACGAGCACGTTGCACGGTTTCGTGAAGAGTCGCGCGAGCAGCAGCCGGTTCCGCTCGCCGCCCGACAGCGCCTTGATCGGGGTGCGCGCCCGCGTCGGATCAAAGAGAAAATCTTCGAGGTAGGAAATCACGTGTCGCGTCTTGCCATTGATCGTCACCGTCGGATTGCCGTCGGCCACTGCATCCTGCACCCGCAGCGTCTCGTCGAGCTGCGCGCGCAGTTGATCGAAATAGACCACTTCCAATCGCGTGCCTTGCTCGACCGCACCCACCTTGGGCGCGAGTTGCCCGAGCATGAGCCGCAGCAGCGTCGTTTTGCCGGCGCCGTTGGGGCCCACGATCCCGATCTTATCCCCGCGCTCGATCCGCACCGTCAAATCGCGCACGATCCAGCGCCCTTCATCCGCATAGCGAAAGCCCGCTTCTTTGCACTCAATCACCTTAAACCCACTACGGTCCGCCTCCTGCGCGGTGATCGTCGCCTTGCCCGTGCGGTCGCGACGTGCAGCCCGCTCGGCCCGCATTTTTTCGAGCGCATGGATGCGGTTGTTGGCCCGCGACCGCTGCGCCTTCACGCCCCGCCGGATCCACACTTCTTCCTGCGCGAGTTTCTTATCGAACTGCGCGCGCTCCACCTCCTCGGCCTCCAGGACAGCCTCTTTCCGCACGAGAAACGTGTCGTAGTCGCACGCCCAACCGACGAGCTTGCCGCGGTCGACTTCGACAATGCGCGTCGCGAGCTTCCGCAGAAACGCCCGGTCGTGCGTCACGAACAGCAGCGCTCCACCCCACTCCAACAAAAATTCTTCGAGCCACTGGATGGACTCCAAATCCAGATGGTTCGTCGGCTCATCAAGCAACAGCAGCTGCGGTTCCTCGACCAGTCCGCGCGCCAGGAGCACACGACGCTTCTGTCCTGCCGACAACGCCGCGAACTCATGATCCACCGGCAGCCCCATGCCCTCGAGCAGCCGCTCGACGCGGTCGTGGCGCTCCCAGTCATTGTGCACTTCGTAAGCGCCTCCCTCACCCTCGACCACCGTGCGCACCGTGCCCGTTAATCCCGCCGGCACTTCCTGCCGAAGACTGGAGAAAACCGCGCCAGCCTGGCGGAAAACCTGGCCCACGTCGGCGTTGAGTTCACCCGTGATGACCTTCATCAACGTGGACTTGCCCGCACCGTTACGGCCGAGGAGACAGACGCGTTCGCCCCGGTCAATCTGGAGATTGACCTTATCGAGCAACGGCGCGCCACCGAAGCTCAGGGAGACATCAAGAAGACTGACAATGGCCATGTGAACCCAACAGCTTGCACAACGCTCCCGCCCCAGCGCAAGGTCGGCGTTCAGCTCGCTGTCACTTCGCCTTCCCCTCCCTTTTTCCCCGCCGAGTCCCACGGGCCGACCGCGAAATGGGCACCTCATAGGTTACAATTTCGCGGCGCCCTTCCGGCCCCGTGGCGTAAGGTCCTGCTCGCAACGAGTTTTCTCGGGAGCGATCAAGTGTCCCATTTCCGCCCATGTCCTCTCCGCCGCGCGACGGTTTTGGTGCTGCGCGCGGTCGTCCCAATGCACCGACTGCCGTCGCTGCCCGCTCGACTAAAACAAACTCCCCTGCTGCAGCGCATCCCGTTTCTCCCCGTCGAGCGTGCTGAGCGCGAGCAGTTGCATCGTCGAGAGCGTCGACATCTGCGGCTCACGCGCGAGCGACGCCAGTAAGAGTGCCCCCGCCAAAGCATCGTAGAGCGCCGCGTGATAGTGCCGCCGATCCGGCGGGCAATACGCCGCCGCATGCTTCTCCAAATCCCCCTGCAAGCCACACGCCGCCACCAGTGATTCGAGCTTCCCCGATTCCAGTTGCGGGTAGAGCTGCGAGTAAAGCCGCGCCGAATCCACCCACGGCCCCCACTCCGCCACCCGTTTTCCCGGGCGCGCGAAATCCGGCGAGCTGCGCGGATACGGCCAGACCGATTTCAACAACGCGTTTTCCACCCCCGCATAGTGCGCCGCGAGCGGGCCCAGTTCGCGCAGACTCGAAAAATAATTCCACTCCTCCGAAAACGGTGCGTGCGTCGCCACCGCTTCCTCGCTCAACCCGTGCACCGCCGTGTCTTCCGGCCGCACCCGCCCCGTCGCCCGACACATCCGCGTCCGCGCATTCGCCACCGCGCCGTGCTGCACTTCGACGACCCCGAACTCCAAAATCCCCGACGCACGGCTCCCTTCAAAATCGACAAAAAATATCGGCTGCTCGGTCCAAATGTTGCCCACGCAAACTACGCAACACACGGCCATGAAAAATCCGACTCTATTTTTTCCGTGTCTTCTGTGGGCTCCGTGGGCCACCTTGCTTCAGTGGACCTCACGCCCTACCGCGCCTTCAGCAACGAACTCGCCCACGCGAGCGGCGCCTTCATCCGTCCGCACTTCGGCCGCCTCGATCTCGCCGTCGAAACGAAGAGCGACGCCTCGCCGGTCACGCTCGCCGACCGCGGCGCCGAAGCACTCATGCGCGGCCTCATCGCCAAAAAATTTCCCGCCCACGGCATCATCGGCGAAGAACTCGGCAGCGATCGCCCCGACGCCGAATTCGTTTGGGTCCTCGATCCCATCGACGGCACCAAAGCCTTCATCACCGGCGTCCCGCTGTGGGGCACCTTGATCGCACTCCTCCATCACGGCCAGCCCGTCCTCGGCGTGATCCACCAGCCCGTGCTCGGTCAACTCATGGTCGGCGACGGCGTCACCACCACGCTCAACGACCGCCCCGTCCGCTGTCGCGCCACCCCTGGGCTCGCTGACGCCACCTTGCTCACCAGCGACACGCTGAATCTCGCGAAATATCAAGACGGCCCCGCCTGCGACCGCCTGCTCGCCCAGGCAAAACTCGTCCGCACTTGGGGAGATTGCTACGGCTACCTGCTCGTGGCGAGCGGCTGGGCCGACGTGTGTCTCGATCCCATCATGAACCCGTGGGACATCGCCGCCCTCGTGCCGATCATCCGCGGCGCCGGCGGCGTCATTACCGACTGGCACGGTGGCTCGGCCTATCCTGCGGAATCGACGATTGCGAGCACGACACCCGCGCTGCACGCCGCGGTTCTGGCGGCCCTGAAATCGTAACGCGAGTTACTCAGGGCAAATCGCCCCAAACCACCCTCGGGAGCCGCTTCGAGATATCACGCGACAGGAGTCCGCCGAACGCGTTACTTCCGGACCACACGCCCCCTGCCGCTCTCGGCCGCCCCCAGTCCCGACACGCATCGTCTCGCCGGAAACTCAGCGTTTCTTTTTTCCCGACCAGACACACGTCACCCGGGACGTCACGCCGCCGCGACCTTTCCAGTCGGCCACGATGGTGAGCTCGCGCGGTTTCAGCACCGCGCCGAGGTCGTCGCAAATTTTGTTGGTCACGGCTTCAAAGAAGATGCCGGCGTTGCGAAACCCGTGGAAATACACCTTCAGCGACTTCAACTCGACGCACGTCTTATCCGGCACGAAACGCACGATGATGGTCGCGAAATCCGGGTGACCCGTGATGGGGCACATCGAGGTAAATTCGTGGTGCGAGTGCTCGATCACGTAGTCGCGATGCGGCGCGGGGTTCGGGAAGGTTTCGAGGATCTTGGGATCGGCCATGGTGACCCACGGAACACACTGAACCCACGGAATGAAAGCCCATTCTTACCGCCCGATTCCCTCTTCCGAGTATTCTGTGTATTCTGTGGGCGCCACTCAGCTCGCCGTCTCGGTAAACCGGCTTTCCCGGATCACCGTGATCTTGATGGTACTCGGATATTGGAGCTCGGCCTCGATGCGGGCGCGCAGCTCCTTCGCGATTTCCCGGGCACGGTCGTCGGTGACTTCCCGAGGTGAAACCACGACGCGAATTTCCCGGCCGGCCTGAATCGCAAACGCCTGTTGCACGCCATCGATCGACACCGCGAGTTTTTCAAGCCGTCCAAGGCGTTGGATGTAGCTCGTCATCGACTCGGCGCGCGCTCCGGGTCGCACCGCCGAGATGGTGTCGGCGAGAATGACCAAGCCCGCATAAACCGTCTCGGGCTTCACCTCTTCATGGTGCGCCGCCACCGCGTTCACGACGATGGGCGTCTCGCCGTAACGTTTGATGAACTCCGCGCCAATCACCGCGTGGCTGCCCTCGAGTTCGCCCGACACCGCCTTGCCCACGTCGTGCAGCAGGCCGGCGCGCTTCGCGACATTCGGGTCGAGGCCGACCTCGCTCGCAATCATCGAAGCGAGGAACGCCGTTTCCACCGAGTGATCGAGCACGTTTTGGTTGTAGGAAAACCGATACTTGAGACGACCCAGCAATTTAATGATCTCGGGATGCAGCCCGTTGATGTTCAGCTTCGTCACCGCTTCCTCACCGGCTTGAATCGTGACGAGGTCGATCTCATCCGCCGCGCGTTTCACAAATTCCTCGATCGAGGCTGGATGAATCCGACCGTCCTTCACCAGCGCATCGAGCGCCGAGCGGGCCACCTCGCGGCGCACGGGGTCGAACGACGAGATCAGCACCATCTGTGGCGACTCGTCGATCAGCAGCGTGACGCCGGTGGCGGACTCGAACGATTTGATATTGCGACCCTCGCGGCCGATGATGCGCCCCTTCATGTCTTCACTCGGGAGCTGCACGATCGTCGCGGTCAGATCGTTGTTCGGCTTGCTGGCGATCCGTTGCATCGCCGCCACCAGAATGCGGTGGGCGTCGGTTTGCAGCTCGCGCTCGGATTTCTCGAGTGTGGCCCGGCGGAGGACGCGCAACTCGTCGCCGCACTCCAGCATGACCTCCTCGCGCAATTGTTTTCGAATCTCCTCCGCGTCCATCTGGGACACGCCCTCGAGGCGCTTGCGCACGCTTTTCGAGAGGCCGCGAATCGCGTCGCGGGCCTGCTTCACAGCCGCACTCTCGCGGTTGAGCCGCTCATGCCGCTGTTCCAACTGGTAATCGAGCAGTGCGAGGGATTCTTCGTGCGCCCGGATCTCGCGCAACCGCACGTCGCTCTCGATTCCACGCCGATCAAATTCACGATTCAGTTCGGCCCGTTTTTCCTGAACATCGGCCTCGGCCTTCTGCTTGACCTCTTCAGCCCCGACGGCCGCCTCGCGCCGAGCCACTTCGATGAGTTCCGCCGCCTGCTCATGGGCCGCCCGGCGGGTGTGCCGCGTCAGGCGCCAGACCACCCAGAATCCGATCCCTCCGCCGACGACCAACGCCGCCGGAAGCGACCAGTCAACGACGTCGCTCTCGGCGATCAGAAACGCGAAGTCGGCTGCGCTCACTGAAGTCAAGGAAGCGGGAAGGTAGGACTCCCCTCCCGAAGCTCAAGCCTTCTTACGGCCCGTTGCCAACCTTTCATCGGCTCGTGATCGGCCGTTGAAATACGGGCAGCGTCTCGTTGAGCACCCTCGCATCCGCGCGGTCGCCGACGCTTCGCCAGCGGTGGCGTCCGTTTGCCTCACCAAGCAGGCCTAATGATCGACGCGCACCGCGCCACCCGTATCAGCGTTTCAATTTCAACAGCCGCTCTCCCGCCGCGTGGAGCGTCGCGGGCTTCTTGGCGAAATTGAGCCGGATATATCGGTTCTCGCCCGTCGCGAAGAAGCTCGAACCCGGCACGGGCGCGACGCCGATCTCCTTCGCCATCCAATGAGAAAACTCCACGTCGCTCGCGTAGCCAAACGAGGAGATGTCCACCATGACAAAGTAGGCCCCTTCCGGGCGGGTGTAGCTCAAGCCGGTCCGGTCGAGATAACTCAGCAGCACATCCCGCGACGCGGCGTATTCCGCCGCGAGGCCGTCGTAATAACTCGCCGGAAAATTCAGCGCCGTCACCACCGCGTGTTGCAGCGGCGCCGCCGCTCCGACCGTGAGAAAATCATGGACCTTCCGCGCCTGCGCAATGATCTCCGGCGCAGCGTGCACGTAGCCGAGCCGCCAGCCCGTGATCGAAAACGTCTTCGAGAGCGACGAGCACATCACCGTGCGCTTCGCCATCCCCGGCAACGTCGCAAAATACGTGTGCCGGTGCGGCGCGTAGACGATGTGCTCGTAGACTTCGTCGGTGAGCACAAACACGTCGAACTCCTCCGCGAGGGCCGCGATCTGCAACAGCTCGTCCCGCGTGAATACCCGCCCGCACGGATTCGACGGATTGCAGAGCACAAACGCCTTCAAGCCGCTCGCGAAAACCTTTCGCAACTCATCCGGATCAAAACGATAGTGCGGCGGGTGCAGCGGCACATGCACCGCCTGCGCCCCGGTCAGAATCGCGTCGGCATTGTAGTTTTCGTAAAATGGCGAGAAGAGCCCGACTTTGTCTCCCGGGTCACACACGGTCATCATCGCGACCATCATCGCTTCGGTCGCGCCGCAGGTGACCACGAGTTCGCGGTCGCCGTCCACCGGCACGCCCATACAGCGCGTGATTTTCGTACTCAGCGCGGCTCGCAATTCATTTGAGCCCCACGTCACAGCATATTGGTGACGGTGCGCGTCCATCGCGTCTTTCGCCGCCTGCACCAGCGCCGGCGGTGGATCCCAGTCGGGAAATCCCTGCGAGAGATTGATCGCTCCATAGCGCGCGGCGACGCGCGACATCTCGCGGATCAACGATTCGGTGAAAACGGACGTGCGCCGGGAGGTGTTGGCCACGGTTCAGGGGATCTTAAGTTCCATACCCTGACGCAACGTGGTCTTCACACCGCTGGATAGCACATCACGGTTAACCGCGAGGATCGCCTCCACGGTCACGCCGTATTTTAACGCCACGCGATAGAGCGAGTCGCCCGGAGCGACCGAGTGCCGCTTGCCTGCGGCTGGCATCGGAAAACCGGACTTGCCCGCAGACGGAGCAGACTTGGGCGCAGGCGGCGCAGCCTTAGCCGTGGGCGGAGCAGCCTTCGCCGCCACTCCGTTCAGACCTTGGGCCAGCGGCGCGGAAGGTGGGGCCGCGAAGCTCGGCGGTGGCGGTGCGATCCTGAGTGAGAGATCACTCTCACCGTCGACCCGCTTCGGCACGTCGACCACGTCCACCGGACCGCGCGTCGTGCGCAAGAACGGTGCGGGCCCACTTCCGCGCTGGCGCCCCAACTCCGCCTTCAGGTCCTCATTTTCCCGTTGCAGACGATCAATGAGCTCCTGACCGCCCAAGCGAACGGTCTGTTCGTCGCTGGGTCGACCCGGCATGGTGCGAAACAATTCGCGGCGAGCCAAATCGATCCTTTGGCGGACCAAGGGCGCCTGCTTGGAGTTCGGCTCGAGCTCGAGATATTTCCTGAAATGATGAATCGCCTCGACCGGATCTTTGATGTGCTGGAGGTAAATCAAGCCGGCCTCGAGGTGCGATTCCGGAGAGGACTGCTCACCGCGTCTCTCCGCCACCTTCAGGAACGCTGTCAGTGCTTCGGCATTACGCCCTTGTTTCTGCAGTTGTTTGCCCTGCTGGTAGAGCGCGTCGTCGGTCTCGGAGGACAAAGCCAAACCGTCGCCTCCGCCGCAACCCGCGCCGAAGCAGCACGCGACCAGCGCGAGCAGAACGGTGAATTGTTGACGGACAGTCATTTGACAGAGAAAGGAATTGAACGGGCGATTGTTCGCCGTAAATTTCGCGTCCTACTTCTGCGACTCAAACAATAAATGGCCCTGCACTCTAAAAACGCCCTCGCCCGCGCGCGCGCCTGCCTCCGCATCGAGACCGCCGCGCTCACCGCGACAGCGAAAGGCCTGGGAGCAGAATTCATCGAAACAGCCCGGGCCGTCGAAGCGGTCTCTGCGGCGGGCGGAAAGCTGATCTTCAGCGGCGTGGGCAAGTCCGCCCACATCGCCCAAAAAATCGCAGCCACCTTCAACAGCACGGGAGTTGCCTCCTGTTTCCTCGACGCGACGCAGGCGCTCCACGGCGACCTCGGCCTCTGCGCCGAAGGGGATCTCGCCTTTCTCCTCAGCAACAGCGGGCAGTCCGACGAAATCCTGCGGCTGCTGCCCGTCTTGAAACGTTTCGGTGCGCGCATCGTGGCGTTTACGAGCAACCCGGCGTCCGATCTCGCCCGCAACTCCGACCTACGCCTGCTTTACCGAGTGCCGCGCGAAGCGTGCCCGCTGAGACTCGCGCCCACCGCGAGCACCACTGCGGCGCTTGCACTGGGTGACGCGCTCGCGATGGTGTTGCTCGAATCCCGCGGGCTCACCCGCGATGATTTCGCCAAATATCATCCGGCCGGGAATCTGGGCCGCGTCCTCTTGTTGCGGGTGCGAGATATCATGCGCACCGCCGACCGCCTCCCCGTCGCACTCGACACCGTCTCGACGCAGGACGCCATTCTCGCAATGACCAAAGCCAAGAGCGGGAGCATCGCCCTGATCGCAAAAAAATTCGGTCGTTTAACCGGTATCTTGACCGATGGAGACTTCCGCCGCAGCGCGCTCACCGGGCCCGATTTTCTAGCTCAACCCGTGTCCACGTTCATGACCCGCTCCCCAAAAACGATTCGCGACGACGCGCTCGGCGTCGATGCCCTGCGTCTGTTTGAGGCCCACAAGATCGACGATTTGATCGTCATCAACGCACGCGGCCAGCCCGTCGGGCTGATCGACGGTCAGGACCTCCCTAAATTCAAGATCGTGTGAATCATCCCATTCGCATCGGACTCGTCGGCATGGGTGGCTTTGCCGGCTGCCACCACGACGCGATCGCGCAACTCGAGGCCGGCGGCCACGCCAAGCTGATCTGCACCTGCGATCCGCAGCCGGAGAACTTTGCCAAGGAGCAGGAGACGTGGCGGCTCGCGCCACGTGGCGTCGGCATTTTCCACGATTACCGCGCCATGCTCGAGGCGTGTCACCGCGGCCTCGACCTCCTCGTCATCCCCACCCCGATCAATCTTCATGCCGAAATGCACGCCGCCGCCACCGCGCTCGGCCTGCCGGTCTATCTCGAAAAACCACCGACGCTCGATCACACGGAGCTGGAGCAGATGATCGTCGCCGACGCACGCGCTCGGAAGTCCTCCCTCGTCGGCTTCAATTTCATTATCGAGAAACCCCGCCTTGCGCTCAAACAGCGCCTGCTCGCCGGTGAATTTGGTGCCGTGCAGGGCGCCACCCTCAGCGCCCTCTGGCCCCGGCCAGCCAGCTATTTTTCACGCAACAATTGGGCGGGACGTCTGATGATGGAAGGTTGTGTCGTGCTCGATTCGTGTCTCGGCAACGCGATGGCGCATTTCGTGCACAATCTGTTGTTCTGGACGGGCGAATCCGAACTCTTCAGCTGGGCCCAGCTCGCCGCAGTGCGGGCGGAGCTCTACCGCGCTCACGCCATCGAAGGCGCAGACACTTTTTTCGTCGAAGCCGATACGACCGCCGGTGTCACCATGCGTTTTGCGCTCTCCCACGCCTGCGCCGGCAACGGCACCCACCTAGAAATGGTGCTGTGCGAGAAAGCGGTCATTCGCTACGCGGTCGGCAGCCAAATCGAGGTCCGCTGGAACGACGGTCGCGTGGAAAAAATCACCCTCGAACCTTTCGATCCCCTCATCGAAAACCACCTCGACTACTACGCCTACCTCCGCGGGGAAAATCCACGACCCGCGACGAGCCTGGTCGATTCACGACCCTTCGTGGCGCTCAACAACCTCGCGCACATCTCCAGCGGACGCATCACACCCATCCCGTCGGAACTCGTCACCGCACTGCGCGACCCCAAAGAGCAGAAAGACTATCTGCACGTCGCCAGCATGACTGCCGCCCACGAAAACTTCCTCGTGCGCGGTGTTTGGCCCAGCGCGACCGGCTGGGGCCGGGCGCCCGGCGAAGTGGCGACCCCGGCCGACCTGCCCCGCTTCCGGGACGTCGTGCGGGCCATGGCCGGCCAGCCGTGACGGCGTGAAGTCCACCTTTAGACAAACGTCCAGCGGTCTCATGAAGCGACGTTGGTCCCCGCTCACCTTTACACGCCACCCCTCTAGCCTACTGTAATCACGCTATGCCTACGCCCCCGTTTTTCTATCAGGAACTCCTCTCCCTCGGCGCCGATGACACCGAGTATCGGCTGCTCTCAAAAGAGGGCATCAGCACCGCCAACTTTGAAGGTCGCGAGATCCTCAAAATCGCTCCCGAGACGCTCGCCTACCTCGCGCGCGAAGCCTTTCACGACACGAATTTTTTTCTCCGCACCCAACACCTCGAGCAAGTCGCCGCTATTCTCCAGGACCCGGAGGCGTCCAATAACGACCGCTACGTCGCCCACACGTTGCTGAAGAACGCCGAGATCGCCGCGCGCGGAATTCTCCCGATGTGCCAGGATACCGGCACGTGCGCGATCTTCGCCAAGAAAGGCCAACAGGTTTGGACGGACGCGAACGACGCGGAGTTTCTCTCCAAGGGCGTCTACGAAGCCTACACCAAGGAGAATCTCCGCTACTCCCAAGTCGCACCCCTCGATCTTTTCAAAGAGGTCAACACCGGCACCAATCTGCCGGCGCAGATCGACCTCCACGCGAGCGAAGGCGCGAAGTATGAGTTTCTCTTCATCGCCAAAGGCGGCGGCTCCGCCAACAAGTTATTTCTCTTCCAAGAGACGAAGGCGCTGCTCAACCCCCAGAGTCTCGAAAAATTCTTTGGCGACAAACTGCAGCTCCTCGGCACGGCCGCCTGCCCGCCTTACCACCTCGTGTTCGTCATCGGTGGCACCAGCGCAGATTCGTGCATGAAGATCCTCAAGCTCGCGACCACGAAGTATCTCGACGCCCTACCCACGACTGGCAACGAGCACGGCCGCGCTTTTCGCGACCTCGAGATGGAGGCCAAGGTGCTCACGATCGCCCAGCAGTCGAAAATCGGCGCGCAGTTCGGTGGCAAGTATTTCGCGCTCGACGTCCGCATCGTGCGCCTGCCCCGCCACGGTGCCAGTTGCCCCGTCGGCATGGGCGTATCGTGCAGTGCCGACCGCAACATCAAGGCCAAGATCACGAAGGACGGCGTCTTCTTGGAGAAGCTGGAAATGAATCCTGGCCGTTTCATTCCGGAGTCCCTGCGCACTTTCAAGGACGAGTCCTCCGTCGCCATCGACCTCACCCGACCCATGGCGGAAATCCGCGCCTCGCTTTCGCACCATCCGGTGACCACCCGCGTCCTCTTGACGGGCCCCATGATCGTCGCCCGCGACAGCGCGCACGCAAAACTCAAGGAACGCATCGACGCGGGCCAAGGCCTGCCCGATTACATCAAGAACCACCCCGTCTACTACGCCGGTCCGGCCAAGACCCCAGTCGGCTACGCCTCCGGCTCGTTTGGCCCGACCACCGCCGGCCGCATGGATAGCTACGTCGATTTGTTTCAATCGCACGGTGGCTCGCTCGTCATGCTGGCGAAGGGCAACCGCAGCAAAAAGGTGACCGACGCGTGCAAGCAGCACGGCGGGTTTTACCTCGGGAGCATCGGCGGTCCCGCCGCCATCCTCGCGCAGAACCATATCAAAAAAGTCGAGGTGCTCGAATACGCCGAACTCGGCATGGAAGCCGTCTGGCGCATCGAAGTGGAAAACTTCCCCGCTTTCATCCTCGTGGATGACAAAGGCCACGACTTCTTCTTCGACGTGTGCGGCATCTGCGTTGGCGAGAAATAGCGCCACCCCACAAACTCAGCCCGTCTCAGGGCAGGGGAACGTCATTCGCCGAGATGGGTCACGCGAGATGGGTCCCCACCCCTTGACGCGTCTGCGGGGCTTGGCGGAGTTCCCATAAAAAGAGGCCCTGCCAAGTACCCCAGAGGATCAGTCTTTCGCCACCACTCAGAATTTTACGAGCACACCGGCTCCGCGGGCGTTCACGCGGCTGCTGGTATCGTAGATGCGCTCATCCGACAGCGCCCGGGCGGAACGTTCACTGGCGATCACCGGCACCGTCGTTGCTGCGAGCGTGGCGGAGGCGATCAGATTAGAACGACGGGAACCACTCGGCACTTTCATTTGGGCCAAGGGCTCCACGGGCTTGGACCGCGCCGGGAGCACGCGGGTCTCAAATCCACGCGCCGGACTCAGCAGCTGCCGCGAGAGCAGCGTGTCCGCCACCTGCAACTCC
>CAMATV010000054.1 GCA_945861235.1 Opitutus sp. GAS368 | reverse complement strand
GGACACCCCGTGACCGGAGGGAGTTGGGAGGGGTTTGTGATCGAAAACCTGCTGGCCGCCGCGCCGAGCGGGACGTCGGCGTGTTTCTACCGGACCGCCGTCGGGGCCGAGATCGACCTCGTGCTGGATCTGCCGCCGAAAGAACGCTGGGCCATTGAAATCAAACGGTCTTCCGCCCCGGTGTTGTCGAAAGGATTTTACCTCGGCTGCGGCGATATCAAGGCGACGAGACGTATGGTGGTTCACGCCGGGGAGGACACCTTTGGCCTTGGAGACGGCGTGGAAGCCGTCTCTCTTCGCGGCGCGCTTGCGGCGTTGCGAGGCCGGCACTGAGTGAAAACTCGGGGCATCGCTGGGCCACCACGAGGCCAGCCTCGACCAACCGGTGGGTATCTACGCTTCGATCGTCAGACAGAAGAAATGCCCGCAAGCTGGCCCACCGACTGAAAATTGTGTAGAGGTTTGACGCCGTGGTTCGTGTTAGAAGGTGCAGCCCGAGCTCTTTCGGGGCGCGAAACCCTGACACCTGTGCAGTTGCCCCCTCATTTCCGAATTGCCGGACGGACCGTTTTGGTCCGCGCCTTTGCCTGCTGGCTCGGCATCATGGCAACCGCTGCATGGGTGTCCGCCGGGGAGCCGGAAAAGCGTAAGTTCGATGTGCCGGCGGATCTGGCGGAGAAGTCCCTGCGCGTGTTTTCGGTGCAGTCGGGCTTTGAGGTGCTGTTTTCCAGCGACGCGGCCAGCGGCGTGCGAACCAACGCCATCAAGGGTGAATTTCTGCCGGGCGAAGCCGTGAAGAAGATGCTGGCCGGAACGAACCTTTATGTGCGGGACGAGCGGGACGGCGTCTTTCGCATTGCGGCGACTCCGCGCCCAAAAATCCCCGGGGCGGCCCTGAACCCGGGACAAAACGACCGCCCCGGTGAAGCCAAGTCCGGTGCCCGCTCACGCGACCCTCCGCCGGGCACGTCGTCCGCCGCGCAGCCCAACCAACTTCAGACCTCTCAGCCTCAACACAACGAATCTCCTCCTGTGAAGAACAGTAATCTACTCTCATTTCTCGCCGGCTGGCTCGCCGCCAGCCCCGCCACCGACGCTCAGACGGCCTCCGCTCCTGCCAAAAACGAAACCGTCACGCTTTCCCCCTTCGAGGTGAACACCGACCGCGACACCGGCTTTGCGGCCGCAACCTCTCTCGCCGGCGGACGCCTGGCCCTCGATTTGAAGGACACGCCCGTCGCATATTCGGTCCTGACCAGCGAGTTCATCGCGGCGTTGCGAATCGTGAATCTGGAGGAGGCTGCCCAGTGGAGCCCGAACTCGGCGGGAATTGTTAACGGCGCCGGCCACGGCGCGACCGACGACGTTAACGGGACACCGGGCAATTACACCGTCCGTGGGGCAAAGTTGACCTCCAATACGCGTCCGCAGCGCAACTTCTTCCCGTATGCTGCAACCAACGACAGCTATGCCGTCGAGCGTTACGACTTCGGCCGTGGGCCCAACTCGATTCTCTTCGGCAATAGTTCGCTCGGGGGAATGAGCAGCACGACGACCAAGCAGGCTCGGCTCGATCGGCGCTTCACCACGCTGGGACTGACTCTCGGTTCGTGGTCCCGGCGGCGGGGAACGTTTGACGTGAATATTCCCGTTAATGAACGGCTGGCGTTGCGCGTGGCCGCGGTCGATGCCCACCGCGAGGGATGGCGCGACCGCGAATTTGAGGAGACGAAGGCAATATTTCTGACCTCCACTTTCAAAGTGAGTAAAAACACGAGCCTTCGAATGGAGGGCGAGGTCGGCTCTTGGAAGCGCAGCCTCCCATCCCCTAACATCCGTGATTTTTTCTCCGGCTGGGACGGCGTCTCCACGTTCACCGGGCAGGTCACATCGCTGCCCACCGACGGCAATGCCCGCGGGATCAATCGACTCGGGGTCGGTCCGGTGTATTATCCCTTTTCACCGGTCAACGCGGTGATGAACTATCAGTGGCAGGCTATCACCGTTTCCGGGGCGGCGAACAACCAAGTACCGATTGCCGGTGTTGTCCAAGGCAGCCTTCCGGCCTTCAACGCCAGCAACGGAAGCTTACTCTATTCCCTTAACTTGCCAGCCAACCGCTTCGAGAAGGCCGTCGCGAACTCGGCCTTTCGACTGCCCTCGGACTCGTTTTCGATGTCCTCCGATACGCCGATGATTGCGCAGAAATTCAATGATTTCCAGATCACCCTCGACCACCGGATCGGGAACCTCTACCTGCAGTTCGCCGCGGATCGCAACCGCGTCAATCAGCAGGGGCACATGCTGGAAGTCCGCGGAGGCGCCGACATTTTAATTGATATCAACAAGCTGCTGCCCGACGGGACGCCTAACCCGAAGTTCCTGCAACCTTACAGCGACGCCACGCTGCGGGAGAACTTTGTCTGGCGTCACGGCGAGGGAGTGCGGCTGGCGGCGGGCGTTCCCGTCAACGCGCACCGCTGGGGTCGGTATAATTTCAGTGTGCAGAGCGGCTTGACCGACACCTATGATGCCCAGTCGGTTTATGTCCTTTCAACCGCCCAGAATGCCGACCGTCGGGTTTGGGGAACGGCGGCTTCGGATTTGATCCGGCGCCGCAGCTATCTCGGTGATACTGCTCGGCCGTATCCCATCGCGGCCCTGAAGACCATTCGTTTCATCGACCCCATCAGCGGAGTCGACAAGACGATCAATCCGATCTGGGCGCTGGAAAACAACCGGCCGGATTCCATCACGCAAACGAACATCCGGTACCAGTACGTGATCGCGTCGCTGAACGCACGCTTCTGGGGCGAACGCGTGGTCGTGCTGGCAGGCGTACGCGGGGATCGCTATAGCAGCTACTCCACTCAGTCTATCCTCCAAGGCGATTACCCGGGCGACTGGGCTGGGACCTATCCCATTTACAAGCCCCAGACGTCCGCGGGCTGGGCCGCGCTGACGTATATCCCCAAGGATGCGACCGGAAAGGCTATCGGGCCGGCGATTACAGCGGATGCGCGGCCCCGGGCTCCCAATGGCGACCGGTTGCCCCAGTATGCCCGCGACGCTTTCAAGGACGACACCAATGCGCCGCAAATCATCCGGAGTAAAGTGACGAAAACCGCGGGGTTCGTCTTTCGACCCACGGCTTGGTTCAACCCGTTTATTAATTACGCGGAGACCTTCAACCCGAATCAGGCCCTCCAGCTCATCGACACGTCCTTTGCCCTGCCGACCGTCCTTAGTGGAGTGGATATGGGGGTGCGGTTCGCCCTGCTCAAAGGCCGCATCAATCTCAGCATCACCCATTACAATAATAAGGAAAAGAACTCGCTCGTGGGCAATACGATCGGGGGCAACGTGAATTCCATTCTTTCCGCCAACGCCGTGGGCGACGAAAGCGCGGGCGGGATCAACAAGCGTGGGGTTGCACTACTGCCCGGCTTTACCGACCTGCGCGATCGGACGGCGCAGGGCATGGAGGGAGAATTAACGGCCAACATCACGAAGGGTTGGCGTATGATGGCGAGCTTCGGAATTCCAAAGGCCTACGAATCCAATACGCAGCGAGATTCGAGAAAATACCTGGACGAAAACCTGCCAGGCATCCTCAAGAAGATCGTGAATGACGCCGGCGTGCTCATCGACGCGGCGAACCGGGCCACGGTCGACACATCCATCCCGATCAATGATCGCTCACGCGACGTGAACGGCGCGGTCACCGCGTGGAACACCCTGATCGACACGCAGAATAATTTCGTTATCGGACGGCGCATCATTCAGGATCAGCCCAACGCCAACCTCTTCACCGACTACACCCTTCAGACGGGCTGGCTGAAGCGTCTGCGCGTCGGCGGCGGCCTGCAATGGCGTGCGGCTCCGATCATCGGCTACCGCGGTGCTGATACGATTGTTGATCCGACCAACCCGACCCGGGCGATCGATAATCCCGACGTCGATGCCCTGACGCAGGTCTACGGGCTGCGTGATAGCGTGAATGTCGTAGCCTCCTTCGGCTATACACTGCGACTTGCGGAAAAACGCGAGCTGGTCGTCGACCTGCGGGTTAACAACGTCCTTAACCGTCGGGGTCCGATGTACGGCAGCACCGTACAACGACCAAAAGACAACGACTATACGTCGGCCGCGCGGGTGGCCACCCCAACCGGATTTTCCCTTCCGCAGCCCATTGACTGGCAGCTGACGGCGACGCTTAAATTTTAGGTCAGCTGTGTAAGCTCTGATCCATGGATCCAAATCCGTTAATCCTGAAACCTGCCGCAGAAGCAACCACTGATGACCGCTTCACGAGGTGCGCGAAGCGCGCCGTGGTGATCCAGCTCGATTGCTTCGTCGCTCCGCTTCTCGCAATGAGAAGCTATATATCAAGGAACGTTGGTATTTATCACAGCCAACCCGGGCCGGCCTTGAATGCATTGAAATACCCCATCCTGACTCTTCTCTACATGGTCTTGGCGCAGCTGGTCGTGGAAGCAGCCGAGACCGCGCCGCACGTGGCGATGGCGGCCAAGCACAAGGTGCTGCTGCAAGACTACTGCGTGAAGTGTCACGGTCCGGATAAGCAGAAGGGCACGTTCCGGGCGGATGAGCTGCCCTTTGACCTGACCAGCGTCGAGACGGCGGAGAAGTGGCAGAAGGTGCTCAACGCGATGAATTCTGGGGACATGCCCCCGGAGGACGAGAAGCAGCCGCCGAATGAGGGCAAGGCGGACTTCCTGGATGACCTGTCAAACGTGATGGTCGCGGCGCGGCGGTCGCTGGCCGATCATCAAGGAGTGATCACGATGCGGCGGCTGAACCGGCGCGAATACAAGAATACGTTGCGCGAGTTGCTCGGGGTGGAGATCAATGTGAGCGAGTTACCGAATGACACGGGCACCGGGGGCTTTGACACGGCAGGGCAGAATCTCTTCATGTCAGCGAACCAGTTCGAGCAGTACCAATCGCTTGGTCGTGAGGCATTGGAGGAAGCGTTCGCGCGGCAGTTGGCGGTCGGCGAGGAAAGGAAGCTGCGATACGAGGCGGAGGATTCACTGCCGGTCATTAGTAAGAACTATAACGCGCAGCTCGAAGCCGTGGAGCGGGCCAAGCGGTGGGTGAAGGTGGTGGATGACGCGGCGGCGCGACCCGAGAACGCCCAGGTTGTCGCGCAAGTGCGCAAGGAATCGAAGAACGATGACATCTTCCGCCGCTCGTGGGCGAAGATCCAGGGTGCCCCTGCGCCGGAGGAGTTTGGTTTCAGGACGGTGGAAAACAATGCGGACAAGGCCAACCGCGCGCTCGGCTACGGTACGCCTTTGGGGACCGGCTATATGCGGCCGTACCACGAGCACTATCTGAAGATGCCGCATCTGGATACGGGTGCATATTTGACGATCATGGCTGGCAACGATCTCGGCAATGATGTGGTGACGATGGTTGTACCGCACAATTGGCCGGTCGGTGACTACATTGTTCGGGCCCGGTTGGCGGCCACCTCGGAGGCTCCGCGGGAGCGTCGCTATATCGAGTTCGGCACCCATCCGCGCAATGGCAAGGCGCTGAGCACGCATGAGGTCACCGGGACCATTGACTCGCCCCAGATCATCGAGATGCCGATCACGCTGACGAAGGATCACGCGAACACGAGCAACCGCACCCTTTTCATCCGCGAGAAGGGCAGCAAAGATCACTACCTCGTCACGCGGGACATTTTCGGCAAAGGCAAAAAAGAGAACGGCATTGGCCCGGTGCTGGCCATTTGGGTGGACTGGCTGGAGATCGAACTCAAGACCGCCAGGTCCAAGCCTGCCATTGCAGCGGAGCCAAAGTTCAACATCGGCGCCAACCGGCAGGTGGGCGCCGTGGCGGCCAATGGTGCGAACCGGCTGCGCTATGAGTGCGAGGCGGCTAACGGGAAAGTGGAAGACTATGTCGCCTATACCATCGACGCCCGCGAACGCGCGGAGAAGTGGAAAGCCGCGGTCGAGGCCGCCGCCGCCGTGCCGGCGAATGCGGAGGTCGTGGCGGGGTTGAAGAAGGAATCGAAGAATGACGCCATCTTCCGCCGCTCTTGGGACAAGATCCCCGGCGCTCCGGATCCACGAACATTCGGCTTCAATAAAAAGGGGGAGAACGACGCCGATTTGGCGAACAGTTCACTGGGCGAGAACTGGCAGAAGTATCATGAATATTATCTCACGCGACCGGCGCTGGATCGCGGGGCGTATCTCGGTACGCCGACCATGCATCCGGCGACGATGGCACTCGGCTTTATACAGCTGCCGGTGCCCAATGAATGGGCGAGCGGCGATTACGTCCTGCGGGTGCGCGTTGCGGCGGCGAAAGAAGCTCGCCCCGAGCAGCGCTTCCTCGAAGCGGGCATGCATCCGCGCAATGGGATGGTGCGCGCCACGTTTGAAATCACCGGCACGATGGAGCAGCCGCAAATCGTGGAGCTGCCGTTCACGCTGACTCGGTTTCAGGCCGATTCTGGTGACCGCACGCTTTTTATCCGTGAGAAGGGCGCGTGGGACAATAATATGGAAGGTGGACGCAAACGCAGTGAAAGCGTGAAGCGCAATGGCATCGGCCCCGAGGCCGTGCTGTGGATTGACTACATGGAGATTGAGCGGCTGAACGCCGCCCCAAAGTCCCAGCCTCCCGCGCTCGCCGCGCTGGAACTCACGCTCGACGACAAAGCGCCACCGCCGCCAGCCCATGAGGCGCACGCCGCCATGGCGCGATTTGCGAAGGTCGCGTTTCGTGGCAAGGAGCCGCCGGAGAGCTTCCAACAGCGGCTCGCGGATATTTACGACACTCTCCTGAAGTCCGGCAGCAAGCCCGGCGCGGCCATGAAAGACACGTTATCCGTGGTGCTGGCCTCGCCGATGTTTCTCTACCTCGCGGAGCCCGCGGCCGATGGCAAACGCCGCCCGCTGAACAATGCGGAGCTCGCCACGCGTCTCTCCTATTTCCTTTGGAGCGGACCGCCGGACGAAGGCCTGCTGCACGCGGACTTGATGAAGCCCGACGTGATGGTCGCGCAAATCACCCGCCTGCTCGACGACCCACGCTCACGCGAACTCGTGAATGGCTTTGTCTTCCAATGGCTGGGTATGGACCGGCTCGATTTCTTCGAGGTCAACCGCCCGAAGTTCCCGCGTTTCGATGATAGCACGCGCCTCGCCGCAAAGAACGAAGTCTATGAGACCTTCGCGCACATCTTGCAGCACAACGCGCCGCTCAGTGATCTACTGAAGGCCGATTACGTCGTCGCCAATCACCTGCTCGCGGATTACTACGGCATCAGTGACGTGAAGGGGGATGCCTTTCGGAAAATTTCGCTGCCGAAGGACTCGCCACGTGGTGGCTTGCTCGGCATGGCCGCCGTCAGCGTCATGGGTGGCAATGGCGATAACACTAGTCCGGTAGAGCGCGGCGCCTGGGTGCTGCGAAAGCTGCTCAACGACCCACCGCCGCCCGCGCCTGCGAACGTGCCGCAGATCACGCGCCTCGCCGGCAAGGTCCTCACCACGCGCGAACGCCTCGCCGCGCATCAAGAGGATGCGCAGTGCGCCAGCTGCCACCGTAAAATTGACCCCATCGGGTTTGGCTTGGAGAACTTCGACGCCGTCGGTCAATGGCGCACCGAGGACGCTTACCAAGTCATGAATGAAACCGGTAAACCCGTTAAAGGGGCCAGCAAAACGTGGCAGATCCAAGCCAGCTCCGCCCTGCACCACGGCCCCGCCTTTCAAGATTACTTCCAACTTCGCGACCTCATCGCCGCGAAGTCGGAGGCTTTTGCGAAAGGCTTCAGCCATGTTCTGATCGAATACACCTTGGGAAGGCCGATTGGCTTCCGCGACGAACCGCTGATTAAGGATATGATCGACGCTGCGCAGAACGAGAAGCTCGGCATGCGGGCTTTCATTCACGCGTTGGTCGCCAGTAAAGAGTTTCACACGAAGTAACCGCCCGCAAATAACAGCCGCCTCCCTGATGAACACCTCGCTCACCCGCCGTCACTTCCTCCAGTCCACCACGTCACTGATCGCCCTGCCGGTGCTAGAGTCGGTTGGCTTTCGCCGTTTCGCCTCCGCTGACACGGTGACACCGCCCAAGCGAATCATCTTCCTCGGCTTCGGCTGGGGCGTCACGGAGAGCACCTGGTATCCCGACATCAAAAAGTCCGGCGCGGACTACGAGCTTCCCATTGGCCTCCGACCCCTGGCGCGCCACC
Source organism: Opitutus sp. GAS368 (assembly GCA_945861235.1). Taxonomy (GTDB): domain Bacteria; phylum Verrucomicrobiota; class Verrucomicrobiia; order Opitutales; family Opitutaceae; genus GAS368. The sequence goes on along the minus strand of CAMATV010000054.1, from coordinate 4,168 downwards.
AGACGGACTTCAGCGTCGTGCAGGGCCTTTGGAACAAGTACTCCAACGAAGGCCACTGGGGTAGCACCCTGTGGCTCACCGGCGCGAATCGTTACGCGGAGCCCGGACAGAATTTCCACAACAGCATCAGCGCGGACCAGGTCGCAGCGGCGAAGCTCGGGTTGCAGACGCGGTTTTCCTCGTTGCAGTTCAACGGCAGCCAGACGGGTGATCTCAGTGGCCACGGACCGGGACTGTCCATGGCCTGGGACGTGAGCGGCAAACCCATCGGCGGCCAGAATGGCCCCGTGGCGGCCTTTCACCGGCTGTTCGCCAAAGAGACAACGCCCATCGAGCAACAGAAGGCCATGCTCGCGCAAAAGCGCAGTGTGTTGGACGCCGTGCTCGACAACGCGAACTCCCTGCAACGCGGCCTCGCTAAAAACGACAAGGCCAAGCTAGATGAATATTTTCAGGGCATTCGCGACATCGAGACCAGACTCGCCAAGGAAGAGCAATGGATGGGCGTGCCGCAGCCCCAGGCGCCCATTTCCCCGCCCAAACCCGAAGTGGATGGCCATGAGGAGATCAAACTCATCTACGACATCATGATCGCCGCGATGCAGACCGACAGCACTCGCGTGATGACCTTCCGCCAGCCCGTGAACACCCTGCTGACCGCGCTCGGCGTCAAGGTGCATCCGCACGACATGAGCCACTACCACACCACGCTTGGCGAGAAACTGGACGCCTCGCAGCGCCGTGATCTGGCGCAGAGCGAGTTGTTGGCCGGGTTCTTCGATAAGCTGAAGGCGACCAAGGAAGCCGATGGTTCGAGGCTCTTCGACAATCTCGCGCTCGCGTACGGCAGCAACATCCGCACTGGGCACGAGTTGAGCAACTGCCCCACCATCCTCGCCGGCGGTGCCGCTGGCCTGAAGCTCGGCCAAAACATCGTCGCACCCAAGGACACGCCGCTGTGCAACGTTTGGCTCAGTTTGCTCCACGGAATCGGCGTCAATGCCGAGCGTCACGGCGACAGCACCGGCGTGCTGAAGGAGATCATCGCGTGAGGCAACAGGCGCGACGTTCGCGGCTGGCAAAACTTCATTCGAAACAGCGATCATCGAGATCCTCGGTTTAAAACCTCACTTGGCGCTGCGTGCCATTGCCTGCTCGTCGGGCTGGACTTCGGAATGGCAAACGGGGGTAGGTTCGATCCGGCGAGATAGGTGACACTTAATCCGGGGAGATAGGTTACACATAGGGCGATGCCCTTCATGCCAGAAATGGCAAACGGGGGGGTTCGATCCGGCGAGATAGGTGACACTTAATCCGGGGAGATAGGTTACACATAGGGCGATGTCCTGGACCAACGTAACCTATATGGAAGAGATCAATCGATTCGTTATACTCGCCCGTAGCGGGCGCTTTACCGTGACCGAGCTGTGCGAACCCCCTGACGACAATTACACCTCCCGACTGACGACAATTACATTTCCCTGAAAATGACCGGGGATTTGTAGGGGTGGTTGGTCTGCGAGATCGGTAAGATCGGGCCTTTACGCAGGCCCATGCTCATCACCGATCAACAGTATCAACGACTCATGAAAACGTATAACGACAGCGGGGTGCTCGGTCACGCCGCGATGAAAGCGGGGGTGGATCCGAAAACAGCGCGGCGGTATATCCGGGCGGGCAAGGGACCGCAGGAATTGCAGCCGGCGCACGATTGGCGGACGCGCGTGGATCCGCTCGCGGCGATCTGGCCGGCCGCAGAGCAGTGGTTGGAGACGACCCCGGAACTGGAGGCAAAGATGCTCTTCGAGTATCTGCTGACGGACCCGACCGCGCCGGTGGTCGGCGTGGACGCTGGGGCGTTGCGCACATTCCAACGGCGGGTGACGCAGTGGCGGCGACTGCACGGTCCGGCGAAGGAGGTGTGCTTTGCGCAGGTGCGTGAGCCCGGGCACAGTCTCCAGTTTGATTGGACGCCTGCCGCCGAACTCGGCATCAGCCTCGGCGGCGTGGCGTATCCACATCTGCTGGCCCACGCGGTCCTGCCTTACTCGAACTGGGAATGGGCGGTGCCCTGCCAGTCGGAGTCGATGTTATCGCTGAAACTGGGGGTGCAGGAGGCCTTTTGGCGGCTCGGTGGGGTGACGGTGGAATTGCAGACCGACCAGAGTTCGAGCGCGACGCATCAGCTGCGGCGCGGCCAGAGTGAGCGCGGGCTGAACGCGGAATTTGTGGCGATGTGCGCGCACCTCGGGGTCACGCCGCGGACGATTGCAGTCAAATGTCCGAATCAAAACGGCGACGTGGAATCGGCGCAGGGGCACCTGAAGCGGCGGCTGAACCAGTATCTGCTGCTGCGCCGCAGCCGCGACTTTGCCAGTGCCGCCGACTACGCCGCCTTCGTGGCGAAGGTGTGCACGGGCATCAACACGCTGCGCGTAACGAAGATCGCGGAGGAAACGGCGCGTTTGCGGACGCTGCCGCCGACGCGCTTTCCCCAGACCCAGGAGGTGCCGGTGCGGGTGTCCTGCTACAGCACGGCGCGGGTGAAGAACTGCACCTACTCGGTGCCGGCGCGTCTGATCGGCGCGATGCTGGACGCGCGGGTGAGCGAGGCCACCGTCAGTTTCCACTATCACGGTGAGACGGTATTGGTCTGTCCGCGTTCGCACGGCCAAGAGCCCTGCATCGACTACCGGCACGTGGTCGACTCGCTGGTGCGCAAGCCCGGGGCGTTCGCGCGCTATCTCTACCGGGAGGAATTTTTCCCCCGGCCGGTCTTCCGCCAGACCTACGACCGACTGGAGGCGACCACGCCCGGCGAAGCCAGTGCGCGTTATCTGCGGATCCTCCAACTCGCCGCCGAGCTGGGCGAAGACCGCGTGGCCGAAGTCCTCGGGGCGGGACTGCGGGCCGGCGCTGTGCCTGCGGTCGCCGCCATCGAGGCCGCGCTGCGTCAGCCCGAGCCGATCCGTCCGGTGGAACTTCCGCCCTTCGTCCCGGACCTGAGCGTCTACGATCAGCTCATTTTGGAGGTGGCCTCATGAGCGCCGCCCCACTGCCCCTGCTCTTGCGCGCCATGCGCCTGCCGACGATCGCCCGCGAATACGACCAAGCCGTGCAACGTGCCGAAGCGGAAAACTGGGGTTACCCCCGTTTCCTCTCCTACCTGTTCGAGGCCGAGGCCAATGATCGGCTCCAACGCAAGATCGAGCGCCAGTTAAAAGACGCCAACTTGCCCAAGGGTAAAACCCTGGAGTCGCTCGACCAAAAAAAGCTCACCGACAAGATCCGCCGCCAGTTACCCACCTTGCTCGAAGCCGACTTCGTGCGCCGTGGCGACAATCTGCTCTGCTTCGGTCTGGCCGGTCGCGGCAAGACGCACCTCGTCGCCGCCCTCGCGCGCGAGTGGATCTGTCGTCACCAGCTCCAAGTGTTGTTTGTGCCGGCGTTCCGCCTCGTCACCCAGTTACTCGCCGCCAAACGCGATCTGAAACTGCCCCAGGCCATCACCCGGCTCCAACGCTTCGACGCCATCGTCATCGACGACATCGGCTACGTGCAGCAATCCCGCGACGAAATGGAAGTCCTCTTCCACTTCCTGGCCGAGCGTTACGAACGAAAAACCGTGGTCATCACCTCCAACCTGGTCTTCAGCCAGTGGGACCGGATCTTCAAGGATCCGATGACCACCATGGCCGCCGTCGACCGGCTGGTCCATCACTCCACCATCCTCGACTTCTGCGGCCAGAGCGTGCGCAGCGAGAAAGCCGCCGAGGAAGCCGCCAAGCAGCGCTCGCCGTAGGCGTGGCCGACCGGTTCAGAGGTGGGGAAAGGCGGGGCGGCCCCGCCTCTCCCCACACCCCTCTCCACCCCGATCCTTGGGGATCTTCTTAGTCGGGCAGGAAGGAGGCTACGCCTCCTCCCCTGCACCCCTCCTCCCTCCATACCTTTGCCTGCACGATTGCGTAGGGAAGTGTAATTGTCGTTAGCAGGGAAGTGCTTTTGTCGTTGCAGGCTCGGGGCTGTAGGGCGGCAGGAAGTCTAACCGGCGAGCGTGAAGTCGTCTAATTCTGGCGGTTAGGAATGCGCCTATGGTTTCGGTGGATATTCTTCTCCGAAAAAAGCGAAAAGCACTTCTTCCGTGGGTGGTTTTTCTTCCTTTTAACTG
>CAMATV010000053.1 GCA_945861235.1 Opitutus sp. GAS368 | reverse complement strand
GCCGCGCGCGGTGATTTTATTTTTCAGTGGTAGCCGCGAGCGCCAGCGAGTGGATTCGCTTCGTTCGTCCCGACGGTTTCCGCCCCGCTCAGAAAAAATCCTTAGCGTGAAACTAAACCTCATTCGTCTCCGCAGGCAGAGAGATGTTGTCTCATGCTCAATGCCCCCCATCCAGGTCCCGCTCCGACCGTGCCGCCCGGCGTGTTTCGGACCGTGGCTGGCGCTGCTGGGCACGTTGCTGTGGGCGGCACTTCCCGCGGCGGAGGAAGCCGCTCGCCGCCATTATGATATCCCGGCCGGCGCAGCAGTCGTCACGCTCAAGCGGGCGGCCCACCAGGGCGGACTCGAAATTGTCTACTCCGCCGCCGTCGTGGAGGGCGTGCAAACCCAGCCCGTCGCCGGCGAGTTTACGCCACGTGAAGCTCTTGAGCGCATGGTGGCCCACACACCGCTGAAACTCTTTCCCGATCCCCGCACCGGCGCGCTCAGTATTGTTCGCTCGGCGGACGCCCCACCGCGGCCTTCGTCACAACCGCAACCCAAAACCAAACCCAAGACCAACGCCATGGCTACCAAACCCCGCACCCTGCTCACCGTCCTCGCGGCCTTCACCTCCGGCGTTCTCGCCGCTCAAACTCTACCAGCCACGGCGACGAAGGACGACCCGGTCCAACTCTCACCCTTCGTCGTCAACACGGAAACGCAGCAGGGCTGGCTCGCAAACGAGACGCTCGCCGGCATGCGCATCAGGACGGACCTCAAGGACGCGGGCGCCGCCATCGACGTGCTCACCGAGCAGTTCCTCAATGATGTCGGAGCCGTCGACATGAATCAGGCGCTCAAATACGTCGTAAATATGCAGGTTTCGGACTTCGCCGACACCTTCAACAATGCTGCGTGGTTTTCTGCCCCGTACCTGTCGCGTGGTATCGTTGGAAGTACCGTAATGACCGATTTCTTTCTGAACGGATCCGTTCCGATCGACCGCTACAGCACCGACAATCTCACCATGCTGCGTGGTCCGAACTCGATCCTCTTCGGCATCGGGAGCCCCTCGGGCATTGTCGGCGCCAGTTCGAAACGCGCGCAGATGAGCCAGAACCTTTATTCCGTGCGCTTCATGGCGGACACGTTCCAGTCGGCGCGGACGGAACTGGACGTGAGCCGGGTCGTGCTCCGCAATCGCCTCGCCTTCCGGTTGGCGGCGGTCGCTGCAGATCAGCACACGGACCAGAAGCCCTCGCTCAATCGGCGCAATTCGTTGTATGGTACCGTCACGTTCAAGCCGTTTTCCCGCACCTCGATCACCGTCAACGCTGAGCGGGGTATCTACGACCGTTACTTTCCGGCGAACAACCTGGTCGCGGACGCTTACACCCCCTGGGTGAAAGCCGGAAAACCGACCATCAATTTCGTCACCGGCAAAGGAATGACCGGCGGTTCCACGACCAAGGGACAGTTCCCCACCGCGGTCGGCTCCGGCCTGCAGAATGTCAGCGGAGGCTCGTACCTCACGTTCATCGACGGCTCGAACCTGCCGATCATGGACTGGCGCAACATGGGGCGCGGGGCGTTGTGGAGCGAAATGGTGACGGCCGGGAATCCCGGCAGCGGACTTATCCTCGCTGCCGACCGCGGGAGCATGAACAATATTCCGTTCACACGGGACAATACCATCATCGATCTGCGGGCGGCGCCTTTTGGCGGCTTCAACACCAACGATCTCGTCTACAGCAGCCGATCCGTCTTTATCGAGCAGAACCTCGCCCGTGACCTGGACCTCGAGTTGGCCTGGAACCAGTTCAATCAGGATTACATTTTCCACCGGAACCTGGGTCAGGGCGGAGCCGCGGTGAATGTCGATCCCAACGAGGTGCTGCCCAACGGGGCACCCAACCCCTATGTCGGCATGCCCTACATTGAAACCGGCACGGGTGGAAGCGCCCCGCGTCGAACCCGCGAGGCGCGAGAGTACACCGCGAAGCGGGCCACGCTGTCCTACAAACTCGATCTCGATCGCCACAAGATTTTCCGGCAGTTCGGGTTTGGCAATTACCGCTTCGCCGGTCTCTACCAGGACTCTGGGAACGACCAGAAGTTGGTGGCGAGCCGGTATGTGAATGTCACGCCCTTGCCTGGCAATCCGACCGCGACCCCGCTGAATCAGCAGGTGAACCGGCTCAATCGGCGCTACTACCTCCAGCCGGGCGAGAGCAGTTACCGTCTCTTTAACTACAACCAGACTCCCCAGACTGCCAGTGTGCCCGGTGCGACCGTCAACGGCCCCATCCGTTTCGAGGAGCGGGCCTCTGACGAAGCCCCCCGCAACAACCAGCAGTCGACGAAAAGCATGGTGGGGGCGGTGCAGAGTTCCTGGTGGCAGGCCCAACCAGGTTATTTCCGGATCACGGCCCTGTATGGCATGCGGCAGGACAAGCAGGCCGACCGCTCGCAGGCCTTCGTGCGCCAGGCCAGCGGAGAATACGCGGGGCCTTTCACGCATTTCGACAATTTGGACCAGTACGGCACTTGGGGGCCCTTGGTCGGGTTTACGGCCAACACCAAGACCTACAACGTCACGTTTCGGCCGATCTCCCAGCTCCGGCTGTTCTACAATTTTTCCGACATCTTCCGGGCTTCAGCCGCAAATTTCTTCGACGTCTTCGGCAATCCCTTGCGGCCGACGATTGGCAAGACCAAGGACTATGGCGTGAAACTCGATCTGTGGGGTGATCGGATTTTCCTGACCGCCACCAAGTTTGAGACCGGTATCGTTGATACTCCGCAGGACAACACCGGCGCCGTCCGGGGTCCGGTCAACGACATCTACAATGCCATCAGCCGGCCGGACCTGATCCTCGAGCGTCCATTTTCCTACCGCAATGACATCAGTACCGGTTACGAATTCTCGCTCAATGCCAGCCTGACGAACAATTGGCGCGCGCGCGTGACCTTCGGCACGCAGAAAACTATTCCAACGGCGGGCTTTGACGACTGGGTGGTCTATTTCGCTCAGAATCGCCCGTCCTGGCAGGCTCGGGCGACGACGCCGTTGCTGACCCCGTCCGCCGGCTATGCCACGGTGGCCGACGCGATCGCCATCGCCGACGTCCGACTGCGCGATGCGCGCGCGGTCAACGGGGTGCAACCCCGCGACCAACGCATGCGCAATGCGACGTTCAACACCAGCTACACCTTCTCCGAGGGACGGTTCAAGTCCGTGCGGTTGGGTGGCGGCTTCCAATGGGCCTCGCGCAACGTGATCGGCTACGCGCGCGATTCGGTGGGCAACCTCGATACTGGCAAACGCTTCTGGGGTGCCAACCGGTTCAGCACCGACGCCAGCATTGGCTACTCGCGAAAGATCTTCCGCGGAAAAATTAACTGGGATGTGCAAGTCAACGTCTACAACCTGCTCGGAACCGATCCGTTGTTGGCCCGCTTGGCCGTCGACGACGGCAGCGGCAAGCCCAACGTGGTTTTGCGCTACACGCAGACCCGCCAGTACGCGCAGCTGACCAACTCGTTTAAGTTCTAAAAAGCCCTCCGGATCCGATCCCCCTGAAGATCCCGTTTCCTTTCAGTAATTAACCACAGATGGAACACCGTACCGCGCTCATATTCTTAATCGCCTGGATCTTCACGAGCGTGGCCGCTGAGGCCCAAACCGGAGGCACGATCGAAGGCCGCGTTTACAACCAAGCCACCGGAGTCAACCTCGCACGGGCGCGACTGACCGTTGAGGGCACGCTGCTGGAGGCCTTCACCGATGCGGATGGCCGCTACCGGCTGAGCAATGTCTCTCCTGGCCAGGTGCAAGTGAAGGTCTTCTACACCGGCCTCGGGCTTTCAACCCGGCCGATCAACGTCATGCCCGGCCAGACAATCCAGCAAGAGTTCCCGATGTCGGCGGCCCAGCAAAAACCGGAAATGGACGCCTCCGGTGCGCCGATCCTGCTCGACAAGTTCATCGTCGGAGACTCCCGCGAGATGACGGGGACGGCCATCGCAATCAACGAACAGCGTTTCGCCCCGAACATGAAGAACGTCGTTTCCACCGACGAGTTCGGCGATGTGCCCGATGGCAACGTGACGGAGTTCCTCAAGTTCGTGCCCGGCGTGAGCTTCAACGGCGGCCGGGAGATTTCCATCAACGGCGTGCCGTCCGCCTACGTGCCGGTCACGATCGGCGGTTTCAGCACGGCCAGCCTGATCGGGAGCGGCGGCGAGGGTGGCGCGGGCCGCGGGACAGCCATGGATGTGTTTACCACCAGCAACCTGTCGCGCATCGAGGTCTCCTTCTCGCCCACACCGGAGTCGGACGGGGCCGCCCTTGCCGGGTCCGTGAACATGGTGCCACGCAGCTCCTTTGAACGCTCGCGACCGGCCTTCAACGTCAGCACCTATTACTCCCTACTGAACAACGGGCGCGATATCCAGCAGAGTTCCCCGTTCAAGAAATTCCACCCAGCCCTCGATTTCTCCTGGATTGCGCCTGTGAACAAGAACTTTGGTTACACAATCTCCGGCGGATTCTCCACTCGAATGACCGACATGGAGCAGATTTCGAACGTGTGGCGCGGCGGGGGCACGGCCACCAACGGGGGGGCATTCCCCAATACCCCCTTCGACCAGCCGTACCTTTCCAGCATCACCGTCCAAGCCGCTGGCCGGAAAGCATCGCGCAGTTCCCTCGCCGCGACCTTCGACTACAAAATCTCCAGCCGCGATCGGCTATCCTTAAGTGTGCAGTCCTCCGATTTCTACGCGAACCAGGACAACCAGACGCTCACGTTCGACGTCGGGCGCGTTTTGCCGGGCCAGTTCTCGCTTGCCGCCACGCGGGGCGCGGCGGGCCAGGGGACGCTCGGCCTCACCAACGCCAGATTCCTGCGGAAGACCTGGACCTACATGCCATCCCTGGTCTGGCGGCATGACGGACTGTGGTGGAAAACCGACGCGGGGGTGGCCTTGTCGCGTTCCCGCAATCGGGCGCGCAGCATCGAGGAAGGGGTTTTCAACCAGACCACGATTCGGCGCACGGGCGTGACGGTTTCCTTTGAGAATGTCGGCTACTGGCGCCCGCGCACCGTGACCGTCTCGGACGGGGTCACCGGCGCACCGGTCGATCCTTTTGCTTTGGCCAACTACGTCGTGACGGCGGCGACCGGCCACATGCGCAGCACCGATGACGCCCGGCGCAGCGCTTACGCCAACGCGCGCCACGACTTCGCCGGAAGCCTGCCCCTGTCGCTCAAGGTGGGCGTCGATCTGCGGGAAACGACGCGGGAAGGTCGTGGATTTTCCACTTCGTACACCTATCTGGGCCCCGACGGGAGGGCGAGCACCACGCCCGCCGGGAGCGACGATCTCGCGACGCCGTTCCTGAACCCGACATTTGGGCAGCGGATTCAGGTCAACGATTTTCCTCGGCTTACGGGTATTTCCAACGGGTTGTTGTTGGACCACTACCGGGCCAAACCCACCTACTTTGTCGCGCCCGATGCGAACGCCCTCTACCGCTCCGAAGTCGGCTTCTCCTCCATCGCCATGGAGACCATTTCCTCGGCGTATGTACGCAGCGATTTGGCCCTGCTCCAAAACCGCCTGAAGCTGGTCGGCGGTGTGCGCGCCGAGCAAACCAACATCGACGCGCAGGGCCCGCTGACCGACCCGACGCGAAATTACCAGCGCGATGCGCAGGGACGGCCCATCCTCGGCGCCAACGGGCGGCCGCTGCCCATTACCACCGATGCGTTGGAGGTGTCGAAACGCACCTACCTCGATCGCGGCACGCACGTTGAAAAAGAGTACCTGCGGATTTTTCCGAGCCTCAATGCGAGTTTCAACGTCCGCGAAAATCTGATCGCCCGGGCGGCGGTTTATTCCTCGATCGGCCGGCCGTCCTTCAGCCAGTATGCGGGTGCCCTCTCGCTACCGGATATTGATTTGCTGCCGTCACCGAGCAACCGGATAGCGGTGCCCAATGTGGGCATTAAACCGTGGAGTGCGCAGACCGTGAATGTCCGGCTCGAATACTATTTTGCCCGCCTCGGCCAGTTTTCTGTCGGGACCTTTCGCCGTGATTTCGAGAATTTCTTTGGCAATACCGTGTTCCGGGCATCGCCGGACTTCTTAGCCCTTTATGGCCTGGATCCCAACCTGTACGGAGCGTACGACGTGTCGACGCAGCATAACCTGCCAAGCCGGGTACGCATGGAGGGAACCAGCGTGAACTACAAGCAGGCGCTGACGTTTCTGCCGGTCTGGGCGCGGGGTGTGCAGGTGTTCGGCAATCTCAGCGTGCAACGAGCGTTGGGCGAGGCGGCGGCAGACTTTTCCGGCTACGTGCCGAAGACCATTAACTGGGGGGCGAGTCTGACGCGCGAACGCCTGGTGGTGAATCTGAACTGGCACTATCGCGGCCGCACACGGACGGGACTGGTGGCCGCCGGCCCCAGCATTGAGCCGGAAACCTACACTTGGCTGGCCCCGCGGCTCGTGACCGACGTGGTGGCCGAATACCGCTTTACTGCGAAGTTCTCGGTCTTCGCCAACCTGCGGAATCTGTACCATGTGCGGGAAGTACAGGAAATCTACGGCCCCAGCACGCCGGCAATCGCGCGCGGTCGGGTAAGCAACGCCGACTACGGCTCGCTGTGGACGATCGGAGTCAAGGGCAGTTTCTGACCAGCATCACCATGAAACGGCCGTTTGCGCTTACCCTCCTCGCTCTCGCGCTGGCTCCTGCCGGCCTCGGGGTCGACGACGCGTCCCGGCGGCTTTCGACGGCAAGGGGAATCCCCTCGTCACGCGCCGATATTTGCAGACCCGAACCTACGCGCAGCTGACCAACTCGTTTAAGTTCTAAAAACCGGGGCCTCGGAACCTCTTGTCCTCAAAGCGGGGACGAAGGCTGAGAAAGTCATGTCGTGACTCTTGGCCCTCCTCCTCTGACAAAAGATTGTTCTCATCATGCGTTTCCCTCCCCAAGCCCGACCGCTGAGTCTGTTTCTCCTCGGCGCGTTGACGGCCATCGGCCAGACGTCGGCGCCATCTCTGGCTCCGAGTCCGATGAACGCCATGGATCATGGGCCGTTTGTCTCCTCCACGATTTCCACCGACCCGCTGTCGACGAGAGACATCATCGTGCACAAGGGCATCGCGGTAAAAGTGGGAAGAGATCGCGATGCGGTGATGGTCTTCGACACGGACCTGCTGCGCGTTGCAGCGGCGTGGACTGGCGGTTTCCTCAAATGGTATCCGGCGCGGGATGGCCTGCAGGAGTGGCCGAGCCCGGACGGGTTTTCCCATTTTTCCACGAGTCAGCGGCCCGGCTGGTCCCTCACCCGAAATTTCGCCGACCCGCGACCTTGGCGCTATGGCCCCGTGCCGCAAAGTCTCGGTGCCTACAAGGGGCTCCACCTGCACGGCGACCAGGTTGTTTTCTCTTACACCGTGGGCATAAGCCAAGTCCTCGAGTCGCCGGGTTTCGAGCGGGTTCACGGTCGGCCGGTTTTTACGCGCACCTTCAACCTGAGTCCGACGACCGTCGGGCTTTCGTTGCAGGTTTTGCAGGCGCCCGATGGGCCGGCCACCACGCTCGAACGGAAAACCTCGTCGCCAACGGATGGCCACGTGCAAATCCGATCAGGCGATCAGGCGCGCGTGGTCGGTCACCGCGGATTGCCGGCCGGCGCGAAGTGGAGGCTGGAAGGCCAGCACCTCATTCTCGACTTGCCGCCGCTCGGCGAGCCGTTGCGTTTCGCCGTCGCCATCGGTCCGGTTCTGCCCAGCGCCGAGAGTGACACCCTGATCGCCCAGCTGACGGCGGCGGCCACCGAGCTTGATCTGGCGCGGTGGCTGCAACCCGGACCGGCTCGCTGGCAGATGCTGGAAACGAAACCTGTGATCGGCACCGGCGAAGGTCCGTTTGTGGTGGATGAGCTCACGGTGCCGTCCGGGAACCCGTGGCGCTCCTTCCTGCGATTCTCGGGAGTGGATTTCCTGTCGGATGGCCGGGCGGTCGTCAGTTCGTTGAGTGGAGACGTCTGGATCGTGGATGGACTCGGGGAGGATTCCGGAACGCTCCGCTGGAAACGATTCGCGACCGGTTTGAATCAACCGCTCGGCGTAAAGGTGGTGAACGACCAGATCTACGTCACCGGCCGCGACCAGATAACGCGCCTCCATGATCGCAATGGCGACGGCGAGGCGGATTTCTACGAGAACTTCAACAACCAGGTGATGGCGGCGACCAATTTCCATGCGTTCACGTTGAACTTGGAAACGGATTCAAAAGGGAACTTCTACTTCGCCAAGTCTACGCCGTGGCCGGTGCAATTACAGGGCGTCAAGGCCGAGGTCACCCCGCACCACGGAGCGCTCTTTCGCCTGCCGCCGGACGGAAGCAAACTCGAAGTGATCGCCCACGGCCTGCGCAATCCCAACGGCCTCTCGATCGGCCCGAACGATGAAATCATCTATAGCGACAACGAGGGAAACTGGGTGCCCACGAGCAAAGTCCACCGCATCCGCGAGGGCGGATTTCACGGCTTCATCCCGTCGGCGCGTCGCGATTCGGCACCAACTGATTTTGAGAAGCCGATTCTGTGGGTCCCGCACTTCGTCGACAACTCGCCCGCCCAACCGATCTTCATCACCAGCAAATCGTGGCCGGCCGAATTGCAGGGCCAGCTCCTGCTCACCTCGTATGGCCGCGGCAATCTCTCCCTCGTCTTGCGGGAGGATGTCGATGGGCAATGGCAGGGCGCCCATCTCAACCTCCCGCTCGCCTTCAGGTCCGGAACGATCCGCGGACGTTTTCATCGGGACGGTCACCTCTACATCGCCGGCCTGACGAGCTGGCAATCGGTGGGGCATGGGGGTGACTGGGGATCATTTCACCGGGTCCGCTACACCGGCGGCCCGCTCCATCTTCCGGTGGGGGTGAACACGAGAAAGGGTGGTCTGGAACTGCGCTTCGCCGAGCCGCTCGACCCGGTCTCCGCCACCGATCCGAAAAACTTCACGCTCAAGCAATGGACCTATCCCTGGACCAGTCAGTATGGCACCCGCGGAAAAATTTACTCGGTTAACAATCCCGGCGAAACGGTCGCCGATCCGGTGGTCATCCAATCGATCCAGCTTTCGGTCGACCGGAAAACGGTGTCGCTCGCGATTCCCGCGCTCCGGCAGGACCTCGCGCAAAAAACCCTGGGCGTGTTGCCCAACCTGCCGGATATGATTGAGGCGTCCCTCGGGTTGGTGATGGCGATTGATTACCGCCTGCGCTCCGCCGATGGCGCGGAGATGAAGCATATCATCCACAAGACGATTCACCGCGTGGCGGGAGATCAGGCCACGGCGATGGCGCCTCCGATGGGCATCGGCGGCGTCCACGGATGGCCGGCGGCTCCGGCCCATCAAACTCACGGCGGCCCGGCAGCGGCGCCCGCTGGGCGTTCGGTCGTGGCGGACGGCACCCGCGTCGTCGAGCTCAGGTCCACCGGAGTTACGCTGGGTTATGATGTCACCGAAATCCGAACGAAGGCGGGAGAACGTCTCGTGCTTCGGTATGTCAACGCCAGCGATATGGCCCACAATCTCGTGGTGGTGAAAACCGAAGCCGACATCACCCCGGTCGGGATTGCCGCCATCACGGCACAGGCCGACGAGTTTGTGCCCAAGCAAGAAAAGGATCGCATCGTCGCGGCATCCCGGCTGGCGAATCCGGGCGAAACCGTGCTCGTGGAATTCACGGCGCCCGGCCCCGGAGTTTATCCCTACATCTGCACCTTCTCGGGTCACTTCACCGTCATGCAGGGCCGGTTGATTGTGGAGCCCTGACGGCGCAGCCCATCGATGTTTGGTATGCGAGTTAGGGACCAGCTAAACGGGGGGCAGGATGAGCGGACCAGCCGAACGGGTTTTGGCTCTGAGGCATGGGATCGGGCGATGAACGCGTCCCCCTGTTTCCATTCAACCCCTCGTTCGCGGTTCCGCGCAACCCGCCGGCACGCGTCCTGTAGGGCCGCCTGTCCCGAAACATCACTCCACGGTTGAGGGGCCCTCGTGTCGTCGGGTTGTTCCTATACTGACGCTTGACGTTAGTAATGCGCGGCGTAAGCATCGTAGGAGATGATCCTTTCGTTCCGCTGCGACGCCACCGAGCAAATCCACCGGGGTGAAACGACGCCGGACCTGCCAGCTAACATTCAGAAGGTTGCCCTCCGTAAACTCCAACAACTCGACCTCGCCAAAAAAATCGACGACCTACGGGTCCCTCCTGGCAATCGGCTGGAACCGCTCAAGCGCGACGGCAAAGGCCAGCATGCCATTCGCATCAATGACAAATATCGCGTGGGTTTCGTCTGGACCGAAAGCGGAGTCGAAGACGTCGAAATCGTAGACGATCACTAATCTTATGACCAAGAAACTGCCACTCCCCACCTCGGGTGAAATGCTGCGCGAGGAATTCCTGAATCCGCTGGGTATCACGCCCTATCGACTGGCGAAAGATATCCACGTGCCCCAAACCCGAATTTCGGCCATCTTAGCGGGCGAACGCACGATCACGGCCGACACCGGACTCCGGCTCGATCGCTACTTCGGCCTCACCGAAGGTTGGTGGGTTCGGCTCCAGTTGGACTGCGACCTGCGCAAGGCCCAACGCGAGCTTGGCGCCCGCATCGCACGAGAAGTGAAGCCTCGCGAAGCCGCCGCCGCCTGACGGGCTAGTCGAACCGGGTCCACCGTTGGGGTTTGGGGTCAGCGATGAACGCGTTCCCTGATTTCCTCCGGCTGCCTTCTCGTGCACCGAACGCCAAATCACGGCTAGTCGTTCTCCGCCGCGTCACTTTCCCAACGCAAACAGCTTCGTACCCGTGCGGAGGAAGAGATTCCCCTGCGAGATCGCGACGCTGGAGCGGTGGCGCGTGGCGTCGCCATCGTCTTTGAAATTCGCGGTGTGGAGCAGTTTGAATTCGCTGCCGCCAGCCTGCACCACGGACACATCGGCGTTGAAATTCATGACGTAGATTTTGCCGTCGGCCGCCGTGGGCGAGCATTGGTAGTCGGACTTGCTGCCGAGATCGCCGCTCCACACCACCGCGCCGTCGGCGGGGTTCACGCAGTAGAGTTTCCGCTTCCGGCCGTTGAGAATGTAGAATTTCCCCTCGTAGAAGAGCGGCGTCGGCACGTCCGTAGTCAGTTCCCGGATATTCTGCGAGGGCGCGGCTTCGGCGGCGTCTTCAGTCGCTTGCACGTGGCTCTGCCAGGCGAGAGATTTGTGGGAGAGCGTGCCGCTGCCGCCGGCTTTCACAGCGTAAACGGGAGCGTCCTTCGGGCCGCAGGCGAGAATGACGCCGCTGCCGACGGTCGGCGAAGGGACGAGGCGCCAGTGGCCGATGCGCGTCGGGTTCCACGTGCCCCAGCGCCAGAGCTCGCGGCCGGTAGTGGGTTCGTGGCCGCTGATGGCGTCGCCGCCGACGACGACGAGTTCCGCGCGGCCGTTGTGGACGAAGGGCAGGGGCGTGCTGAAGGCCTCGCGCGATTCGGCGACGGCCTCCGACGGGCGGACGTGGCGCCAGAGGTCTTTGCCGGTGGCCGGGTCCATCGCGAGGAGGAAGGACTCGTTGCCGGTGGGCTTGCCGTTGCCGCGCACGGCGACGTCGCGTTGCAGCACCTGCATGATGAGGCGTCCATCGTGCAAGAGCGGGCTGGAGGAGAAGGTCCACTGAAAGGCGAAGGGCCCGATGTTGCGTTCCCAGAGTTTTTTCCCAGCGACGTCGAAGGCGACGAGGTCACCGGTGCCGAAGAAGAACACGGCGACTTTCCCGTCGGTCACGGGGGAAGGTGAGCACGAGTTACTGTATTGGCCGTCGGTGGTGAACTCGCTGATCTCTGCGCGCCAGAGGAGTGCGCCGGTGCGGCGGTCGAGGCAGAGAGCAGATTGTTTTTTCGTCTTCGGATCAGCGGCGGTGGCGAACACGCGGTCGCCCCAGATCACGGGTGTGGCGGCGGAGGCGCCGGGCATTTCCACGGCCCACTTGACGCCTTCGGTTTTGCTGAATGCGGCGGGGAGATTTTTTTCCGGGCTGGAGCCGTTGTGGAGCGGCCCGCGCCAGTTGGACCAATTTTCGGCATGCAGGATGGTGGCGGAGAGGACGAATGCGAGGGGGAGGAGGAGGACATTCATGGGATGGCGATCGTTGTTGCGATTTTCGGAGGCTTGGCAATCGGCGTGTGCATGGACGCTGGCGCGGAATTTCTATGCCACGGTTCCGCAGGAAATACGTCCGACCATTTCAACATAGTCGACGCCGCGCGCACGGCGTGAGATGACATGGGTCGTCCGCTCGGCTTCGTCACACCACGTCCTTCACGCTCTGCTATGAAATCCGCTCTCTTCTGTCTCCTTGGGCTGATGGCCTCCGCCGCACTCGCGCCGGCCTTGGTCGCCACTGCGCCCGCCTCACTTCCCAACATCATTTTCATCCTGTC